>DATFDJ010000066.1:0-2372 GCA_035252115.1 Nitrospira sp.
ACATCGCGAACGACACCGACTACGCCTTGACCGGCGGCGTCTATTCCCGGAGCCCGGAAAATCTGGAACTGGCGCGCCGCGAATTCGACGTGGGCAACTTGTATCTGAACCGGCCGATTACCGGGGCATTGGTCCGCCGACAACCGTTCGGCGGCCACCGGCTATCGGGAGTGGGAATGAAAGCGGGTGGCGAGGACTATCTGCTCCAATTCGTCGTGACGAGAATCGTGAGCGAACAGACGCTCCGGCGGGGTTTCGCTCCGGCCGAGTGAGGCTTTGGGCGGCTTGATCTCGTAGGACTCCAGCTCTTCGGAAATTTCCGTAATCATGCCCCGATCGCGGAGTGGAGAGAGTTCCTGCCGTTCCGTGTACTTGACCAATCCCACGCCTTTCACGAACCAAGCGGTCATCACGTCCGTTCCCGAAACGGCCTGTTTGGCGGCGGACAAGCGGATCTTCATCCGCATTCTGGCTTCAATCTTGACGGCTTCGTTGAACGTGCCGGCCGGAACCGTGACCGCCTCCTGCCCGATGACCGTGGAGTCGCCCTGCACGTCGGCCTTTTCATTGACCCCGTCCTGATCCATATCGCTCCCGAAATCCAGATCCTTCTTGTCGAACTGTGAGAATGAGGAGGACACTTTCATTGGAAAACGCACGATCTGATACGGGATTAATTGTTTTTCCAACGGCGTGCCGGGCTCCGACCCATAATACACGATGCCGACGGAGTCCCGGCGGTAGAAGCTGTCGGAAGGCCCATGATTGCCGGGATTGGTGTCGTGGAACGTCGTGACGGTGACGCCTTTCAAGGCCTTGGTGCCTGTCACCGACGAGACGTTGGAAAAATACTTGTGCTCGATCGTCTGCAACGGCCCTTCCGTGATCTGTCCGCGGTATTCCCAATGGCTGCCGATGGTGTCAGGAAAATAATCGGGCGACTGGGCAATCGTCCCGCCGTCGTCCGCTGCGAAGGAGGTAGACCAGACGCCGACCCATAGCACGATGAGCAGCGCCGTGATCGACCGTGTGTGCTGATGTTCTATGCTCGGCATGCTGTCCATCCTCCCGCTGCCTGTGACGGTATCATAGCCTCATCAAATGCGGCAAGCCGAAGGGCCGAGTCACGGCCATGCGCTCCGTCCTTGCCTTCTCGGAGATTCAGACCCATAATCCGGGCCCATGTCGCCTCGCCGAGCCATGGCCCACGCGACCGACAAGAAAGATCGGAAGGCGCTCCCCCGCCCGGCTGTTATGGTCACGGGCGGTTCCGGAGGCATCGGACGCGCTGTGTGTCGGGCCTTTGCCGAGGCCGGCTGGTTTGTGGGTGTGCATTATCACCGCGGCAAAGCGGCCGCCGAAGCGACGCTGGAGCAAATTTCTGCTGCAGGGGGCGATGGAGCTCTCTACCAGGCGGACATTCGAGATGCCATGGCAGTGAAACACATGGTCGAGGCCTTTTGCCGGAATCACACCGAGGTCTCGGCGTTCATTTGTAACGCCGGCATTGCAGAAACCGGTCTCATTCTTCGGCAGCCGGAAGACGCGTGGGCCGATGTCATCGCGACAAATTTGACCGGAACGTTTCATTGTCTTCGCGCCATCGGCCCGCTCTTCATGGCCCGCGGGGGCGGCTCGGTCGTCGTGATCGGATCGCATGCCGGGTTCCATGGCGGAATGGGACAAGGCGCTTATGCGGCATCCAAAGCGGGATTGATTGGCCTCGTCAAGAGTGCGGCACTCGAATGGGGGTCCGGCAACGTGCGAGTCAATCTGTTGCTTCCCGGCTGGCAACAGACCTCTCTTTCTGAAGCAGCCATGACCCGGGTGGAAGGATATCCCGACCATGCGCTGCGCCGTCCGCCCTCGACGCATGAAGTCGCTCGAACCGTCGTACACCTTGCGCAACTCCACGATATCTCCGGACAAACATGGAACTGTGACAGTCGGCATCTGTGAGCACAAATAGAGAGCCGATGGCAGATGATGGGCCACAAACCCTAGGAGATCGCTTAAAAATGATGAATCGTTCCTTACTGGTTGGCCATCAGCTATCAGCTATCTGCTCTCTTCTATGAACCGCGGGATCTTCATTACCGGGACGGATACCGGGGTCGGGAAGACGGTGGTCGCCGCGGCGCTTGCCTTGCAGATGAAGCGCCAAGGTTTGGCCGTCGGCGTCATGAAGCCTGTCGAAAGCGGCGTGTCGAAATCGGGGCTGTCCCGGTCGGATGCCGCACGGCTGCAAGCCATCGTGGAATCCGACGATGCGCTCGGCGCCATTTGTCCGTTTCAATTTGAGCTCCCCGTCGCACCGCTGGCAGCCGCACAAGCCGAACGGCGACAGATCGATGTTGGAATCATCCGGAAAA
>DATFDJ010000067.1:0-7005 GCA_035252115.1 Nitrospira sp.
AGCGTTTCCATCGGCGACGCCGAACTCGACCAGCTTCGACACGAATGCCGCTCGTTCGGCATCGTCACCCGCGACCCCGCTCTGCTCCGCATGTTTCGGGATTTGAAGAAAGGCGCGAAATCGTCGCTGAGCGTCCTGCTGCTCGGCGAACCGGGCACGGGCAAGGAACTCTTCGCCCGCGCCGTCCACCGTTTGAGTCCCAGAAGCGGCAAGACGTTCATCGCCGTCAATATGGCGGCCATTTCGCCGGAGCTGTTCGAGAGCGAACTCTTCGGCCACGTGAAGGGCAGTTTCACCGGAGCCACGGCCGAACGGCGCGGCTATTTCGAGCTCGCCGACCACGGGACTATCTTTCTCGACGAAATCGGCGACCTCCGGCTCGATCACCAGAGCAAGCTGCTGCGTGTCCTGCAAGACCGGTCATTCTATCGCGTCGGCGCCACCGTCCCGACCACCGTCGATGTGCGGGTCGTCGCGGCGACGAATCGCGATCTCGCGCGCGGGGTCTCGGAAGGTTGGTTCCGGGAGGATCTCTATTTCAGACTCAAGGGCCTCGTGTTCCGGCTACCTCCCTTGCGCGAGCGAGCCGGAGATATTCAGGTTGTCGCCGAAGCGGCACTGACCGAGATCGCCGGACAGACTGGCCGGCCTGTGCCTCAACTGTCGAACGACGCGCTCCGTGTTCTGATGGAACACGATTGGCCGGGCAACGTCCGGGAACTGCGCCATGCGATCGAGCGGGCCCTCGCCCTCAGCGAGGAGCCGGTCCTGACGAAGGCGTCGTTTTCGTTGGGCGACATCCAACCGGAACAGGACCAAGACAGAGAGACAGTGACCACCCTGCCCGACTCGGCCGGCGATGCGGCCGTGCTGCGATGCTTGCGGCAACAGGGATTCGACATGCAAGCGACGGCCAAGGCGCTGAATTGGGATCGCAGCACGGTCACGCAGCGGTTGAAGGGCCTCTGTTTCCAAGCCTTGGTAGACGCGCGGGGAGATCAGGCGAAGGCGGCCCTCGCCATCGCCGGCGAGTCCTCTCACATACGCACCGTCGAGCTCAAGATCATGGAGTACTATCGCCATCTGCTCGCGGTGATCGAACCGTTCAAGACCGCCGAAGAAGCGGTGACCGATTGCCGCCGCCGTTTCAAAAACCTTCCGGACCGGCATTTCGCCTCGGTCGAGAGCCTGATACGGCAATACTTCGACCGTGGCGCCGCGAAGTAGCCCCTTGTCGAGACTCGAAAACTATGTGAGGGGATAGATGGACCGCTCAGAAGATGTCGTTGCTCACCCGCTTATCGCCACTCCTGTGGCACGGCATAGTCATCGGCGTGACGGCCGAGCTTGCAGAGTAATTTGTCGACTTCTTTGACTTGGCTGCCGGCTAATTCCCGTTGCTGACGGGTGATATTTCGCGCGCCGCTCGCTTTTGTCCAGGCATCGCGTAAATTGTGAAACTCACTGAAGAG
This sequence comes from Nitrospira sp., assembly GCA_035252115.1. Lineage (GTDB taxonomy): Bacteria > Nitrospirota > Nitrospiria > Nitrospirales > Nitrospiraceae > Nitrospira_C. The sequence goes on from DATFDJ010000067.1 coordinate 1,473, forward strand.
ACTCCGCCACCATCGCTCACTGCGCCCGCCGGGGGATGCTAAATCGGGTGCGACTTCTTCGAACACCACCAACTGCTTTACAGGGTCGATCTTCAATGAATACTTCGACATGAAATCCATCCCGATCAATCCCTCGTACGAGCTCGAGTTGACTGCAGCGATCGTCGCAGGGATAAAGTAGTCGGTTGCTCCCCCAACCTGGACCTTCTCGATAAAGGTGCGGACGGTGAGCGTCCGACCACCGATACCTGACGCGACGGACAGCGCCTTTCCCTCCTCGTTTCGGGCAAGACCAAGCGTCTGCGCCACTTTCGGTGAAATCAACAGGCCTGGAGCGCCGGTATCGATCACCATGGGTACGGTGACAAAGCCGTTGAGCGTGACCGAGACGATGACTCGCTGCGCCGTACCTTCGTACGCCTGGAATGGAACCTCGAAGATGCCGAGTTTCCGTTTCCCTTCCCACGTGTCTCTCATGCGATCGAAGATTCGAGCCTGTGATCCCGCCGGAGCGCCACAATCCACCTTCGGATGAGCGGTATCAATGGGTTTGTCTTCCTTGAATCTCTCCTGTTTCACTTGTCCCCGGTACTTCTCCGGAACGCTCTGAAGAGAATCGGAGAAATGAACCATCCCCGACTCGTCCGTCCATTGCACATAGTTACTACTGTGAGAAACCGGAGCAGAGGAAACCCACACAATGGCAAGACTCAGGAAGAGGATTAACACCATACTGCCTCCTAGCAAGAAACGGCTACATGCGAACTCTACCAGACTGCCGCTCCATGGCAAGGATGAGCTCAAAGCTAAGCATCCACAGTGACGGTCGATCTCCGTTGCGTCAGCGTCCCGAGGCAACTCTGTTCCCGGGGGCCGCGTCCATACTATCGTTCCGCATTGGGCCGCGCGCCCGGCGTCTCTACGGTACCGTCCTCCGTCTTTCTACGGTGACTTCCCGGAGCGGGAAACCCATGTAACGCCCCGGTAAAAAGACTGCAAATCCTTCCCGAAGTCTCTTGTCGAAGCCGCATCGTCCTGTCAACCTGCGCCACCATGTCGCGTTAGCCCACATTATTCACGACGGTTCGTTACGAAACCGGCAAGACGCCACGCGAGGTCCACGGCGCGAAGAATAATGAGCGCCACTCTTGTGGACGCCGCCGAGTCGGTGAGGCGGCGGTGTCTTCGGTGCGCGAAGATCGGTCCGAACCGGGACAGGCACCGTCGGAGACAACGGAGCCAGTCCCCCAAGCAGTACGTTGAAGCTGCGAGGGGCGAGCCCGCCCGCCACACCAAGCTTTGCTTGAGCCGCCGCGTTCGATCATTTCGCGGCGGAGAGGTTTCTGGCCTTCGAACTGATGGCCCGGCTTGTCGCAGCGGCGTATCGGCGGTTGCAGTAGAAGCGCTCGTGAATAATGTGGGCTAGGGCGTCTGTGGGACGCCGCGATTGAAACACGTGGAACACAGGAGGGATCGACATGCGGTTCAATGCATCGAAGCAGCGAACGATAGGATGCGTCCGGGCCATGATCGTGGTTTTCGGCTTTCTGATGGCCGGCTGCAGCAGCAGCGGAGACAGTGGCAACGCCTCGAGCTCAAGCTCGACAGCGGGACAAGCGCTCGTCAGTGTGACCGACGCCGCGGGAGACTTTATCTCGTATACGGTCGATGTACAGTCGCTGACGCTGACCAAACTGGACGGCGCCGTGGTGGAAACGCTGCCGTTGACCACCAGGGTGAACTTTGCGGACTACGTGGAGATGACTGAATTTTTTACCGCCGCGACGATACCGTCCGGCACCTATATATCGGCACGCATGCGGCTGGATTTTTCCAACGCCGATCTCGAAGTCGAAGACAACAGCGGCAATGCCGTGGCGGTGCCGGTCGGCAATATCCGAGACGGGAACGGCAATCCACTGTCGACGCTCGACGTCGAAGTGAAGTTCGACAATCGCCGAACGTTGACGATTGCACCGGGCATCCCGGCGCACCTTACGTTGGATTTCAACCTGCCGGCCACGAATACAGTCGACATCACGGTCAATCCGCCGGTGGTGACCGTCAAACCGTTCCTCGTGGCGGATGTCGATCCGCAAAATCCGAAAACCATGCGTCTCAGAGGTCCGCTGCAGTCGGTGGACCAATCGAATCAAACCTATCAGGTCTTTCTACGCCCGGTACATCTCAAGCTGGGTCAGTTCGGGTCGCTTACGGTACACACCGATGCCAATACCGCGTTTGAAATCGATCAGGTCGATTATCAGGGCACTGCGGGTCTTGCCGCACTTGCCGCCAAGCCGGCCGGGACGGCCACGGTGGCCATTGGAAACTGGCAAGTCAACGCGAAACAGTTCCTGGCCACAGAAGTGCTTGGAGGTTCCAGCGTACCCGGTGGGACATTGGACGTGGTGGTCGGCGTCGTGATCGCACGAACCGGGGATTCGCTCACCGTCCGCGGCGCGTCGCTGTTGCGGAGCGACGGCACCTTTACGTTCCGCGATACCCTCACGGTCAACGTGGCAGCCGGAACGAAAGTCCGGCAACAGGCCTTGATGACGGCGGGCCTGACGAAGACCAATATCTCGGTGGGCCAGCGCGTGGCGGCGTTCGGAACGTTGGACGGAGCGTTGAGCACGCTCGACGCAACGGCGGGTTTTGTTCGGTTACTCGTCACGCCGGTCGCAGGAACTGTGAATACAACAGGAAGCGGCTCCTTGGAGATGAATGTCCAGCGGATCGCCGGCCGCCGGATTGTGCTGTTCAACTTCGCCGGAACAGGGACCTCATCGGGAACCGACGCCGACCCGACGCACTATCAGGTGGCCACCGGCGCCTTGGATCTCTCGGGAATGACGAGCGGGACTCCCGTGCGGGTGTTGGGGTTTGCCGCGCAGTTTCAGACAGCTCCGCCTGACTTTACTGCGCAAACCGTCGTCAATCTCGCTGCAATTCCCGCAGCTTTGCTCGTGAACTGGACTCCGCCGACGATGACGCCGTTTACGAACATGAGCGATGCCGGATTGATTTTGAACCTAGCCGGCGTGGGAGTCTCGCACTTTGTCTGGCGCGGACCGGTCGCGACCGACCTGACGGGCGGCGCCCCTCCGACCATTGCGCCAAGCAATCCCACCCAAGGACTGTTTGCCATTGGCTTGAACGGAACAGTGCAAGTGTTCACTCAGTTCACCGGTTATTGGCAGGCGCTGCAGCAGCAGTTGGCGCAGGGACAGAAAGCAGGCGTCATCGGGGCGCACGGACTGTTCAACGATCCGACGGTAACGATGACGGCAGACCAAATCTACACCGTGCTGCAGTAATTGCCTCAGAGCTCGGGTCATCATTGAGATGGCCCGGGCTCAAATCGACCGAACGGGATCTATTTCCCTCTCCCCAACTGGGGAGAGGGAAGGGTGAGGGGATTAGGGTTGACTATCCCTCATCGCTGAGGTCGGCAATGCGGCGAGCCGCTTTACTTGCCGGCTCGGTTTTTGGAAGCAGGTGCGCCGGAAGAAACGCGGCACCGGCAATAATGGTTGGCACGACGGCGCTTGCGATGACGGCCGCGACGAGAAAGGAGTATTGTTCCTGCGTGACCAATCCATGGGCCAATCCATAGAGCGCCGAGATGGTGCCGAACGTGAGGCCGGTCGACATCAACAGGGTGTAGTACCATCGTTCCTGCCTGTCCCGGCGAAAGGCACCGATCAGAGGATAGAGTCCAAAAATCTTCGACGCTACTTTCCCGGCGAGCAGAGCCAAAAACACGATCGGTGCCGCAAGCAGCGCGGGCAAAGAGACGAGCGTCCCGGCGCGGAGGAAATAGAAGGGCGTGAGGAAGCCGACGGTCAACGTTCGCAGACGCCGCATCCAGTGCGCGTCGCGCGCGGCGCTGCCCGCCAGCACCATCCCCGCCAGATAGGCCGGAAGCACCGCTTCGCTTCCCGACCACAAGGCCAACGAGCCCAGAGCAAACAGAATCAGCATTACCCATTTCGTCCTGATGGCGGCGGTGCGATAGGCATAGTGACGCGTCAGCCAAGCGGTCGAAATCGGCAATAAGACCAATGCCGCAATGCCGCCGCCGATGAACACGATCGTCTTGTACGTGAACGGAGCGAAAAGCAGCCCCAGCGCGATGACCGTTCCCAGATCGTTGATGAAGCAGGAGCCGAGAATGCCTTTCCCGAATTCCGTCTTATTGAGCCCCGTTTCCAGCATGACGGCATAGACGACCGCCATGGACGTCGTCGAGAGCGCAATCCCGCAGAGCCAGCTCGCATCGGCATTCCAACCCAGCCCGTAGTAGGCGACGGCCGCGCAGCCGAGAAACGGCGCAAAGAATCCGGCCAACCCGACGAGGCTCACTTCGGCCAACTTCGCCTTCATCACGTCCGGGTCCAATTCCGCACCGGCCAGAAAGGTCAACAGCACCGCGCCGGAGGCGGCCAAGAAGCGTATCCACTGCGAGTCGGCGGACAGCACATCGCCCAGCCCGAACGAGCCGATGGCCGCCGCCGCTCCGACACCGACGCAGATTTCGATCAAGGCGATGGAGATGCGGAGGAACGACGCGATGAGCGCGGAGAGCACGGCGAGGGCAAGCCACAACGTGGCGGTGAAGAAGATCGGTTCCATTCTGGAGTCCTCCATTCATTCCGGCCGGGTGGCACATCTTCGGACCGGGTTATCGCCACGGCAGCAACAATCCTACGGCGACCGCAGTCACGTGACCGTAGGAGTCATCAGCCTGGCCGAGGCGGTTATACGGGGGACTCCATCCCCAATCCACGAAGTATATGAGAAATCGCCGATTGCTTCTAGGAAATAATTGTCTCGTCCTCCATCAATGACCTGAACATCACGATTGCATCCTGGTACGTTCCGTCGTTTTTTCGCACGGCGCCGGGGACCACACCGACCGGTTTGAAGCCGAGACTTTCCCAGAGCCGACGCGCAACGAGGTTCTCGGAGAACACCAGATTGAAGATCACGCTACGGTAGCCGAGCTGCGTCGCATAGCGCAGCATGGTTTCGCCGAGCAGCCAGCCCAAGCCATGTTTCCGCCATTCCGGCGCCACGATGAAGCCGGCGTTCGCCACATGTCCGGACCTGCCGGGCCAGTTCGGCTTCAGATAAAACGCACCGGCCATTTTCCCCGCCGCCCGCTCACGATCCGGTGCATAGGCTACCAATGTTTTCTTCCCACGAAACCAATAGTCTATGAACTCCTCATGGTCAGGAAATCGATCGTGCGGATACGAATTCCCTTCCTCAACGATCACTCGATAGAGCGCCTTGAGCGATTCGATGTCACGCTCATCGGCCAAAGATAGCTGCACCGGAGAGCCGTCTTTGAGATTGAGTTGTGCAAGAAATGAGAGACTCAATGAGACCACCAGCAAGAAAATGGTCCTTGTCACTACATTAGGCGATGATCCAGGCAAGGAGTATGAACAACACCGTCCCTGCGAGCAAGATCTTGAGCCGGGTGTTCGGTGTCCGAGAAGGCAAAAGCGCAAACACGATCGAG
>DATFDJ010000068.1:0-16180 GCA_035252115.1 Nitrospira sp.
AGAGTGAGATCGCTCCATTCGTGGTACTCACGTTGGCGTTGACCGCAATGTTCCGGCCCGCTTGCATCGTGATGCCGACCCCGCTGTTGGTCATGGCGATCGCATTGGTGACCGTAATATCCGTGTTGGCCTGCAGCACGACATTGGCTGCTTGACCATTGATACTGGCCGGCGTAATCGTCGTTGTCGCCCCTATGTTGTTCCCGAACAAATTGTTTACACCGGGGTTGTACGCCACGCCCCCGGCATTCGCGATAATAATGTTGCGAGGATCGAGGAGCAGTGTGCCGGCTGAACCGAACGGGGCCAGTGCGTTGACCGTTCCGGCGAAATTCATGTTTTCCTTGGCTGAAAGTTCGACAAACCCGCCGTTGCCTCCGAGATTCCCTCCGCGGGCAAAAATGGATGCCGTCTCGTTGAAGAACGTGTCTTGATCGGACCACACGTTGAGACGGCCGGCCGAGGAATGTCCCCTGCCGCCGATATCGATTGTGCTGCCGCCGGCCAACAAGGATTTGACAGTCGAAGCAATGACAACGTCTCCGCCATTTGAACCGTCCGCTCCGGTGGCCAGGATCGAACCGAAATGTCCGACTCGCTCTCCGACGATCGTGACGGCTCCCGGTGTGGCGTTGGGTCCCCCGGCCGAGACGTCGATCGTTCCTGTGTTCACCACTGCTCCGCTGACCTCGCCGGCAGGACGCATGGCACCGGCTGCCGTGGCGGCGACGAGTGTTCCATCGCCCCCCAGGAGTTCGACGACGCCACCGTGATTCTGAAGACTGTGCGCGCGGATCACGCCGCTCTGGTTTACGACGGAAGAGAAGATGTCGCCTGCGGCCTTTGCCTGCAGAATGACATGCCCGCCGTCGGCTTGGATCGTTCCGCTATTACTGACGGCTGAACTGAGCGGCTTGCCGTCCGGTCCCATGACTTGGCTCAGAACCTTGTCGCTGATGGTGTAGTTGATCAAGCCGTCTCCCATCAAATCGAGGGTCAGTTTTTGTCCTGATGCGAGAACCACGTGGCCGAGGTTGGCCATGATGAGCCCTTCGTTGGAGACCCCGGGCGCGACCAGAAACACGAATCCGTGGTCGGAAACCCGGATCGTGCCGCGATTGACTACGGTGTGGAGAGCTTTCAGTGGATCTTGCGCAAAAAGGTAACGGCCCGCCATGAAGTCACTATCACGAATTTGGAGCGTGGTCGCCAGCAGGCCTCCGACGTCTATCTGCGCTCCGGCACCGAAGAGGATGCCGTTGGGGTTCACCAGAAAGATCCGGCCGTTGGCTTGCAAATGCCCCAGAATGACGGAGGGATCCGCGCCGACCACTCGATTGAGAGCGATGGCATGGACAGACGGCTGAACGAACTTAACCGCTTCGTTGGCTGCGATCGAGAAGCTCTGCCAATTCAGAATGGCCTTGTCGGTCGTCTGTTGAATATTGAGGGTATTGGGTGAAGTGTGTTGAATGGTGGCGTGACCGGCAACCACATGTCCGTCGCTCGGCAATGCGGCGGCAACGCAGGGCAGGATAACTTGAAGACCCGCAAGCAGGATGCAGAACATCCGGTGAAGAGGTGAAAACTCTCGCCATCCTCGTCGGCCGGTCGCTCTTTGAGGGTGCCGATCGGTCATCGCGTCGCCGGGCTCCTTCTACTTTGAGTGTCGCCCCTGCGCGATGGGGCGTCATTATACAAAGGGAGTGCCTCCGAGGTAGCGGAAGCGCATTGCCGCAGAAAAATCCTCGCTTTCAATGTGTCGGAACCGTGGGCGACGACCAACATTGAACATCTGTAGGTATGCGAAATCAGCCTCATACGTTCAGAAACGCGCGACAGCTTGTAAATAAAAAATCGGGGAACGGTCACCCGCGACGGTTCCCCCGCTCGGCTTCGGCCCGATCGGGAATCCGACATCCATCCGGAGTCTGGTTGAGAAGTAGGGGAGCTCGGTCTGTAGACCGACTCCCGTACCGGTCAGACTATTGGAAGGGTTTTGTCCCGGTTGGAGGTTGTGGACACGTCCATCACCATGATCGATGAATGCTGCCGCTTGTGTCGATCCCAACACAGAGGGAAAGAAAGGGACCCGGGTTTCGGCTGAGACCGTATAGCCCTCGTCCACAAAGCGTTCACCGAGCTGATAGCCGCGCACGGAATCCGGCCCACCGAGCAACATCTGTTCGATCACTACAAGTGGACGAGTGGACGCTTGGCCGTTCGCTCTCAAGACCAGCAAGGCATCATGAGTCAGGCTCTGGATTCTTCCGGCCATCAACGTGCCTTTTGTGAACCGGTCGTCCGCACCCTGCCTGCTCGCCTGAGGGTCGTTGTTGGACATGCCCCCCAACGCTTCGCCGAGTCCTTGAAATCCGTACAGGGAAAGATAGGTTCGACCGGACAGGTCCAGGCGGTCGTAGTTGAATCCCAGCTTCACCTCCCGGATCTGATCGTCGCTGGTCTTCGCACCGAGGATGAAGAGCTGGTTATCCTTGAGAGCCAGACCGATATCACCGAGGAGCGATTGAAAGCGCGTTTTGATAAACGGATGCGTGACTGAAGCATCGTATGTTTGAATTTGACCCTGGACCCCCAGGGCCGACAATTGAGCGCCTACGTTGTATTTTCCCCCTGAGCCGGACATCACAACTTTGGTACCGTGGACTCCGATCGGTACCGAATAGGACCCGGCCCCGAACAAAAGTTGGTCCGGGTGGTTGCCGATGATGCCGTTGAGATTCAACGTCGCGCCGTCGAACAACACATTGCCGATCTCGACTCCTGCGCCGAACCGGTATCGTGAAATCGTGTTGAACCCGTAGTTGTTGAAGTCCAACGTGGCATGGATCGGAAGTTTATCTTCGGCCTTGACATGGATATTGGTGGATCCGGTCGATGCGCCAGGTTCAAGCAAGGCGGTGACTTTCAAATCGGGATAGTCATTGAGCAAGAGCAGTGCGCGCTCAAGCGCAACATTGCGAATGACATTATCCTCCATGGCCTGCGCGAACCTGGCACGGATAAATTCAGTGGAGTAATGCTTGTTGCCTGTGACGAAGATTCCTCCGACTCTGCCTTCGAGGATGGCGATCGTGACAATGCCATAGCGAATTTGCTGTTGTGGCACATAACTCGACGCGAGCGTGTACCCTTTCTGCCTGTAGAGCTCCGTGACCTTCGACGCCACCTCCTCAAGGTCCAACAGTGTGAGCTGATGGCCCACATAGGATTGGGTCAGTGCTTCTAACTCACCTTGGGAGACGACGGTGTTCCCGCTGAAGGTAAAACCCTTTACGAGCAAAGTATCGTCCGCCATACCGGGCCGCGACCAGATCGTTGTGACCAACAGAACGGAAACCATAAGGATCTTTGCGAGGACCAGACCACGAGCCGTGATCTTCCCACCCCGGAATAGTGGCTTCACTTTGTCATTCGGCTATGCCAAGATGGACGCCGCTCTACCTAATTCGAGGTCTCACTCGTGTTGAGATGTTTGGTATTCGTCGCGCTCATGTCTGCGCTTGGTTGCGCGATCTATCCCGATCCTCAGTCCGAACCCCGAAAGAAAACTGAATCAGGGGCCGAGGCCCAGCCTCCTCCAGCCGTCGAAAAGATCGGGCCGCCGCCGCGGCCGGACACCACCTGCCCCCAAGGCATGCGAGGCTCCTGTTAATGAACCCCAGGGGGAATAGAGTCATTTGACCGTAATATGGAAGCGTAGTCTGGTCAACGAAATCTCCGTTTCGGTACGTAGAGATCTGATGAAAGCGGTTGGCTGCCGATGAAGGTCAACAGTGCAATGGTGACCACGATGAGAGACGACTTGGCACGCGCGTTCCATGAGACCGGATCTTTTCAGTGGGATCCGGAGAAGGGTTTTACACTTGCTTCAGGACAGATCAGCCCCTTTTATGTGGACTGCCGGTCTCTCATGGCCTATCCGTCGTCGAGGCACTTGGTGGGCGCTCTTGCCTACGAAGCATTGGCGGGGATCATGGTCGACTGTCTAGGCGGCTTGGAAATCGGGGCCATTTCGATTGCGACGACAATCTCGGACTTCTGTTATCGGGCAACTCCGCGCCGGGAATGGCGGACGTTTGTCGTCCGGAAACAGGCGAAGGACCATGGGCTCGGGAAGCTGATCGAAGGAGCGGTGAATTCCGGAGATCGGGCGCTCATTGTGGATGATGTGTTGACGAGCGGTGGTTCCCTGTTCAAAGCGATTACGTCGGCCCGGCAAGCCGGCCTGATTGTGCAGCACGCTCTCGTGATCGTCGATCGAAAAGAGCAGAATGGACGGGCTCGGATCGAACAGGAAGGCGTCTCGCTTATCAGTCTCTTGACGGTCGACGATCTGGTACGGCAGCGATCGGCGAGCGTCTAGAGTCTCGTTCAGCCGCTTGCTTTCTTACATCGGAATTCAATCCCCCACCGGCGTTCTCGTACGAGTTCTTGTGAGCCTTGAACCGGCGCCGCGATACGAGTGCGTCCTTTTGTTTCTCCTTCACGGAGAATCGTGTAGGGCCCACCGCATTTATCATTCATGAGTGCCAATGCGTCTTGGCGGAACGACGACAGCATCGCTCCCTGCTTCTCCTTGTACGGATACACCACCACTCCGCTCTCGCCATCGTCCTGCACGAGCTGAGCCCCTTCTGCGCAGCCGAGCAGGCTGACAATTGCCACGCATCCGAGCCTTGACCACGTCTTCATGCGGCCCCTATCATAATTGTTGTCGCCGGCTCTGTCGAACGACCTCTACGTACATTCTGTTTTGTTCTCAGGGAGGCTTATCATGATCGCCCGACTTTCAGTTCTCTGTACAATTGTGTTGGCGGTATCGCTTCCGGCTATCGGTACTGTTTCAGCGGATCACTCCTATCTCCTCACCGTGCAGCAGCTGCGTGCGGGATTGGCCAAGGCGCCCTCGACTCAACAGAAAGGATTCGTACTCGTGGATGTCCGTTCGCCGGAGGAACATGCCACGGGCTATATCCCGGGCACCGACTTCAATATCGATTTCCGGGAGATCAAGGCGCGTCATCAAGAGCTGGGAGCGCGAAAGGCGGACCACATCGTGGTGTATTGCCAATCCGGTCATCGAAGCAACATCGCCGCCGAAACACTGGCGGATCTGGGCTACACTCGAGTCTACAATGTCAGCGGCAGTATGAACGCCTGGCAAGAGGCGGGATATCCGGTCGAACAACCGCGCCGCTAACTCGGGAAGAGCGCGTCTCGCGCGGGGGTGGGTGGGTGAAGAACGATGCTGAAACGGCCGTTCATCCACCGCCGGGGCGATGAACGCGCCTTGCCAGGCGGTTTCTTATCGCTCAAACCTCAACGTACAGCAGTCAATGGAAGAGTGGAGGCTAACGAGTCGATTTCTCTCGTCGCGGGCTGATTCCGATTACGGCGGGCAATCGAATATGGCTCGATGGCGCATGACCCAGGAAGAGCATCCATCCGGACTGTTCGTCTGTTGAATTCTCCATCTGCCGTGTCAATCCTGGAGCCACGGCCATATCGGAAGACGACCCCCCGTCCATAGCCATGGCTCGCCTGAGATGCGGGAACGCCTCCTGTAAACACCTGCCGAGATCGTACAGCGAAGCGGGTCGCGTCGTTTTAAATACCAGGATGTGGCCATTGTCCTGTTCTCCGACGATCGTCTGCTGCGCCTGTTTGCCGGTCCGCCGCACTCGGATCTTTCCATGCTGATCCAACAACATCAATGACTGAGCGGCTTCCCGATAAGGAGGTCGCTGTTCGTCGAACGATTCCGTGGCGAGATCCATGATCTTTGCCGGTGCAGTCCCCGCCGTCGTCGGTTCCGCTGCGAAGAGTCCCAGCCACGTGGCATGTCGCTTTCCGCCGAGCGATTGTCCGTCGCCGTACAATAATCCCAGATAGGCGTAATTTTCCCGAAACAACCCGGCATTAAAGACGAGATCATGTCCCGTTCGTGTTTGCCATTCGAGGATGTCGAGCGGTTCTTCGAGTTGCTCGCCTCGGAAATGATGGACGGAAAAACGATAGCGAGCCGGATCGATGTCGACCGTGATCAACGGCGGAACGTCCGCGCAAGCGGAAGGGTTCCAGAGCGCAATGTTCATGCCATCGGCGAGACGGTCCCATGGCAGCGTTGCCGCGTTGGCCGGCATGAACTCCCACATCCAGAGCGACAAGGATGCAGCGAACACTGTTAACGGGACCGTCCAGGCACGGTGAACCCTCTCGCAGTGAACAGGAGAAGACCGTCGCATCATCGAAGGGTAGAGAGTTGAGGCGCAATGGAAGTACGACGATTCTCCGAACCAGACAATGCGCGAGGAATCAGCCTCACGCGGTCCGGTCCTTTCCCGACGAGCCCGTGGTTGCCTTTGGACGCGCGGTGCCCGAGTCGAGGAGATGACGAATCGTTTGCGCGAGTACTTCCGGAGTAAACGGCTTCTGCAGGAATGAGGTCGATCCTTCTTCTTGACCGCCAAGAATGCCGATGTCATCCGTATATCCCGACATAAAGACGATGCGAAGATCCGGTCTGACGACGGACAAATGCTGTGCGAGTTCCCGTCCTCCCATTCCGGGCATGACCATATCCGCAAGCAGCAGATGCACCGATCCGACTTGTTGGCTCGCAAGCAAACAGGCCTCGACCCCATTTTTGGCTTCCATGACGTGATAACCCAACTTACGGAGTTCATCGCGCACGAGCGTCCGCACACTCGGATCGTCCTCCGCGAGCAGGATCGTTTCCGTACCCCGACACGACCGACCCGACTCGAGTGCCGGACTGGGCGGATGGGCGTCAGACTCAATAAACGGCAAATAAATATCGAATCTGGTGCCGTGTCCTTTTCGGCTGGTGACGTCGATGGCCCCTCCGCATTGGGTGACGATTCCGAAGACGGTGGAAAGTCCCAGGCCGCTTCCCTTGCCTTCCTCCTTCGTCGTGAAGAACGGCTCGAACATGTGAGAGAGCGTCTGGCGGTCCATGCCGCAACCCGTATCGCTGACCGATAGTTTCACATAATCAGCCGGCGTCAGCGGCTGTACGTGGTAGGACGGGCTTTTTACCAGATGAACTCGTGAAGTCTCAATCGAGAGGATGCCGCCGTTGGGCATGGCATCCCGGGCGTTGACCACCAGATTCATCAAGACTTGGTCGAGTTGTGCTTGATCGCCCCTTACGTGGCTGTTCAGGGGGTCGAGCGTGATGGACAGCCGGATGTCGGCTCCGATCAATCGGCGCAGCATGCCTTCAAGATTCGACACGATACTGTTGAGCGTCAGAACTTTTGGCTCGAGCGGTTGTTTTCTGCTGAAGGCGAGCAATTGGCGGATGAGCATCACGGCTCGCTCGCCGGCCTTTTGCGTTTCGGCGATTTTGCTCTGCAGCGGGTGGTCCGGACCCAACTCGGCGGACAACACGTGGCTGTAGCCCATGATCACGGTCAAGAGGTTATTGAAGTCGTGGGCGATCCCGCCGGCCAGTCTCCCGACCGCTTCCATTTTCTGCGCCTGACGCAATTGCTTCTCGCTTTGGCGGAGCGCTTCCTCCGCCCGTCTCCGTTCCCGGCGCTCGTCGCGCTCACGGAGCGCCCGCTGTACGGAGGGCACGAGTCGGCCCAATCGCTGCTTCAGGACATAGTCTGTGGCTCCCTGATGCATGGCGTCGATGGCGAGTTCCTCGCCGATCAGCGCGGAGACGAAAAGGAAGGGGATATCGGGTGCATGCTGCCGAGCCAGCGCCAGGGCGCTCATGCCGTCGAAGCCGGGCAGCGAGTAATCGGCGAGAATCAGGTCGTACGTGCCCTCTTTCAGAGCGGCCAGAAATGCCGAGCGGGTCTCGACACGATTGGCGGTGCAAGCGAGTCCGGATTCCGTCAACGTGGCCATGACCAAGTCGGCGTCGAGCGGATTATCCTCGAGATGTAAGAATCGGAGCGGCTGGTTCACACGTCCTTTATGGCGAGATTAGGAGATGGGGTCAACACCTGCCGGCGGTGGCTCATTAATGACGCCCCAAAACACCCCCAATTCTTTGACGGCCGTGATGAACTGATGAAACTCGACCGGCTTGACGACATAGGCGTTCGCCCCCAAGGCGTAACTCTGCGCCAAATCTTTCTCTTCGCGGCTGGAGGTCAACATCACGACGGGAATCGGTTTCAGATCCGCATCCGTCTTGATCGTGCGGAGCACCTCCAATCCGTCCACTTTCGGCATTTTGAGATCGAGAAAGACGACGGCGGGGTTCCCCTGCTGCCGGCCTTTGTAGGAGCCACGGCAGTACAAATAATCAAGGGCCTCGGCCCCGTCGTGACAGACCACGACTTTGTCCGCGATATGGTGTTCCTCCATGGCGGCGAGCGCCAGTTCGGCGTCGCGGGGATTATCTTCGGCCAAGAGGATCGGTTTCACGGTCGTCATGAAGTAGACCTCTTGATGGGAAGAGAAAAGTAAAATGTCGCACCCTCGTCTATTGCTCCTTCCGCCCATGTCCGGCCACCGTGACGGTGCACGATCCGCCGCACATTGGCGAGACCGATGCCGGTCCCTTCGAATTCGTCGTTGCGATGGAGCCGTTGGAAGACTCCGAACAGCTTGTTCACATATTGCATGTCGAAACCGACCCCATTGTCGCTGACATAGAGGATCACCTCGCCGGGTGCCCCGGGCTTGGCTCCGATGTCGATCCTCGGCTGATTCCTGGTGGCGGTAAACTTCACGGCATTGGATATCAAATTCGTGTATACCTGCCGCAACATGGCAGGATCACCGCTTACGTGCGGTAACGGCGTCATTGTCCAGGAGATCGTCTTTCCTTGCAAGTCTAGACGCAAATCGTGGATGACGGTTTTCACCAGTTGGTTCAGATCGACCATCGTGTGCAGCATTTCCTGGCGGCCCATGCGGGAGAAGACCAGCAAATCGTCGATCAGTTGACCCATTTGCTTGGCCGACTCGGAAATGGTTTGGAGGTAGCGCTGTGCTTTGTCATTCAGCGACGCACCGGCGGCTTTGGACAGGAGGGACGCGTAACCGTCGATGTGCCGCAGCGGCGCCCGCAGATCGTGAGACACCGAGTAGCTGAACGCTTCCAGCTCCTTGTTGGCCGCCTGCAGCAATTCCCCGCGCCGCTTGAGCTCGGCAGCCACGCGGCGTCGCGCCGAAATATCATGATGGATCAAATAATAGACCGAGCCGAGGAGAACCAATTGCAAGAGAGCGCCCAATCCCAGGAGTGAGATCGTATTCCTGGTACTGGAGGCCGACTGAAGCAGTCTGGCCTGCATCAGATGTTGTTCAGTGGACTCCAACTCGCCGATCAGCCGATGGATGTCGGCCAGTTCGGCCTTTGCCGCGCCCGACAGCGCCAAATGGCGCACCCCTTCCGCTCCGCGCTTCTCGCGCTGGGTAATGGCGCCGCTCTCCGCGTCGATCTGGCTCCGGATCAACTGCTTCAGCGCCGCGACCCTGGCTTGCTGTTCGGGAACGGAGCCGGTCAGGGATTCCAAATAACGAAAGTATTCCGGAGCCTGCTCGCGGACCGTGCGGTGCGCTTTCAAATAAGAATCGTCCCCTGTAATCAGGAAGCGACGGTGTCCGTTCTCGGCCGCGTCCAGCGTCTCGGCGATCGACCCCAACAACTGTATCAACTCGTGGCTTGCCGTATCGGATCGGCTATTCTGGACCACGATCGACGTATTGCGATACGACACCGCGCTGATGACGACGATTCCGGCGAACACCATCCCGAATCCCGCCAGCACCCGCTGCTCGATCGACCAACGGGTCACCCACGACGGGAGGCGCTGACGGCTTGGACGGGCGGGGACGGCCGCAGGTTCGGACGCCGATGAATTGGGCGAAACCGACGTCAGTGGAGCTGGTTCCCGGGTGGCTGATTCCATGCGTCAATGGGAAAGCCGCGTAAAGAAAGGCCAGTCGGCGATTGACAAAACTCTACTCTCGCCCGAATAGGCCTGCAAGCAATATTTCAGTCGGCACGACGCACGGTGGAGAGGAATGGAAGTCAGCCACCGAAGTGCGCGGCGGCGGGAACGGCAGGCACCGAGACGGCTGGGCCGGCGAGATCGGAAAACATCATCGTCGCGGCGACGACCCAATCGATGACGGGCTGCGGATAGATCCCGATGATCAATGTTCCGGCCAAGCCGACATACACGACCGCTTTCATCGGACCGGATACGGTCAGCGGCGAGGGATCGTGAGGTTCGACGATGTACATCTTTTTGACGACGATGAGATAGTAGTACATCGAGATCACGATGTTGACGAGGCCGACTGTGATCAAGGTATACAAGCCTTCCTTGATGGCCGCCACGAAGATGTAGAGCTTGCCGATGAACCCGGCAAGCGGCGGCACGCCTGCCAGCGAGAGCAGGAAGATCAACATTGAAAATGCCAGGAACGGAGACCGACGTCCCAAACCGCTGTAATCGTCGATCTCCTCGCTGCCGATGGCCTGACTGACGGCAATGACGATGGCGAACGCTCCCAGGTTCGCAAAGAGGTATGTCAAAAGATAAAAGAGGATGGCGTCGTTTCCCATCTTGGTGCCCGCGGCGAGACCGATCAGGACGTTGCCGATCTGTGCGATGCCTGAATAAGCCAAGAGCCGTTTGATGTTCCGCTGTGCGATGGCCACGATGTTGCCGTAGGTCATTGAGAGGACCGAGGCTGCGACCAGCACCAAAACCCAGGTCGGTTTGAAGTTAGCCAGCGCGACGAAGAACATGCGGAGGAGGATGGCGAACGCCGCGCCTTTGGGAGCGATCGACAGGAAGGCCGTGACCGGTGTGGGGGAGCCGTGATACGTATCTGGAATCCAGGAATGAAAGGGTACTGCGCCGATCTTGAATCCCAGCGCGCCAAAAATCAGTAGAAATCCGATAATCAGTCCCGGCGTGGCGGGAACGGATTTCATATCTGAAAAGACCAGCTTCCCCGTTTCGCCGTACACGAGGCTGATGCCATAGGCCAGCAACCCCGCGGCGAAGACACCCAGGATAAAGAACTTGAGCCCTGCTTCATTCGAGGCCACGTCTTCCCGAAGATAGGACACCAGGACGTAAAATCCAAAGGTCGAGAATTCCAATGTGACAAAGACGGAAAGGAGATCGTTGGCCGACGCCATGAACATCATCCCCAGCGCCGACATGACCACAAGAAAATAGTACTCCCCGCGGAAGAAACTGAACCGGTGGACGAAGTCCATCGAGGCCAGAATCACCAGGATGGTGGCGGCAACGATGAACATCTTGAAGAACAGCGCCATCCGATCCACGACGAACATGTCGGCGAACAGGGTGCCTGTCACACCGGACACGTCGAACCACGCCAGGCAACCGAGGGTGCCGATCAGTCCGATGATGCTGAGATACGCCAATTGCTCTTTCGGCAACCGCGGGAACGAAAAATCGACGATCAGGACGATGCAAAGCCAGCAGGTGAGAATAATTTCGGGCAGCAGCAACAGCAGATCGGCTGGCGTCATGGTGAGATTGAACGTCATCGATTGCTCCGTGATGCGTGATGCGTAATGCGATGATCGGTGGAATCCACCGTCGCCTCACGCTTCACGCCTAACGCGTCACGTTCTTCGGCGGTGACCGGCACCACGCGGGTCACCTTGGCCACGAGCGGATCGACTCCCGAGCGCACCACCTCGTACATGTGCATGGGGAACAGGCCGAATCCAATGCTCACCGCGATCATCACCAAGAGCGGCAGCCGGTCGACCACCGCCACGGCGTCGTGGGAATGGCTGTACTTCTGATCCATCGTTCCGTAAAACAATCCGCGCATCATCTTGAAGAGGTAGGCCAGCGTCAAGACGATGCCGACCACGGCGACGATGACCTGAATCGGATATTTGTTCCAGCTCCCCACGATGATCATGACTTCGGCGATAAAGTTGATCGTTCCCGGCATGCCGATCGACGCCATGCAGGCGATCACGAAACAGCCGGCGATAAATGGCATGCGGTTCGACAGGCCGCCGAGCGAGGGAATGTCGCGACTGTGCGTCTGATCGTAGACCCATCCCGCCATGGCGAAGAGCATTCCCGTAGCCATGGCATGGGCGAACATGTAGATGACCGCGCCGCTCAGGCTGATGTAGTCCAGCGCCGCCATGCCGAGAAACACGTATCCCATGTGACTGGAACTGGAATACCCGATGACATATTTGGTGTCCTTCGCATAGAAGGCCACGAAGCCGCCGTAAATGATGCTGAACATGCAGAGCACCGCGGCGATCGGCATGAGCTCTCGCGTGGTGTCGGGGAGGATCTCATACGCGACGCGGATGATGGAGAAATGGCCGAGCTTCATGAGCACGCCGGCGTGCAGCATGCTGGTCGCGGCGGGAGCGGCAGCGTGGCCGACGGGAGACCAAGAGTGCAGCGGCCACAACGGTGCAATGGAAGCGAAACCGAAGAAGATCAATACCCAGATGATCTTATCCAATGTCGTCCCGAGGGCCGGGATATTCATGAGCTTCGCGTGTTCGCGCAGCACGAGAATATCGAACGTGTTCAAGCCCGCATATTTGTAAATCAATAAAATTCCCATCAGGGCCACGACGGCAAACGCCGAGAGAAACAGCACGAGCTTCATCGCCGCATATTCTTTACTGTTGGACCCGAAGTTGAAGATGAAGCCGACGGAATCGCGGAGCTTCAGTCCCTCGGGGTCGGTCATTTCCAGGTACTTCTTGGTGTGGCTCCCCCACATGCCAAGCAGGAGGTACATGGGAATGACCGACATCTCATAGAAGAAGTAGAGGAAAAACAGATCCAACGACATGAACACGCCGATGGTGGCGGCGGCGAGAATCAGCAACCAAATATAGAATTCCTTCGTACGGTCCTTAATGTGCCAGGAGACGAAGATTCCGGCGAACAAGAGGATGGACGAGGCCAGGACGAGCGGCGTGCCGACGCCGTCTACGCCCAAATGCAGGGCAATGCCGAGCTGCTTGGACCATTCGAATTTCTGAACGAATTGGAATCCGCCCGTTCCCGAATCGTAGGCAAAGAACAGATAAAGAGACGCGATCAACGACACGAACGCCGACCCGGCCGCGATCCCACGGACCAGCATCGGCTGACGGTTCGACGTAAAAATCAGCGCGAGTGCGCCGGCAAACGGGGCGAAGAGAATATAGAGAAGCGTGTAGTCGGCCATGACTAGTGACGAGTGACGAGTGACGAGTGACGAGCGACGTCTGCCGCGACCGTGCCGTGATTCAGACGATCCACCAGGGCTTGGACGGAGCCGTTCATCATCCGAAGGAACGGCGCGGGGTACAGACCGATCCACAAGATCATGACCGAAAGCGACAAGGCGATGACGGTCTCGCGCGGATGTAAGTCGCTGATGGAGTCTTTCACGGCTTTGCCGACCGGCCCCAACATCGCTCGTTCGTAGTACCAGAGAAAATACGCCGCACCCGTGATCACCCCGGTGACCGCAATGGCTCCATACAACCAGGAGGCTTTGAACGTTCCAAGGAGGATAAGAAACTCACCGACGAAGCCGTTCGTGCCGGGCAGTCCGATGGAGGCCAGGCCGATCAGTAAAAAAAATGACGCGAGCAACGGAGTATGCTTTGCCATGCCTCCGAACGCCGTCAACTGCGTCGTCTGCTGTCTTGTATAGAGAAACCCAGCGATGAAAAACAGCCCGGCCGTGCTGAATCCCAAATTGATCATGGTCAAAAGGCTGCCCTGGAGTCCCTGATAGTTCAACGCGAACAGTCCGACGACCACAAATCCCAAGTGGCTGATGCTGCTGTAGGCCAGGAGCCGGCGAAAATCGGGCTGGATGAGGGCCGTGATCGCGCCGTACACAATGGCCGCCAGTCCGAGCGCCATGAGAATCATGACGACGTTGGAATCTTTGGCGGCGTCCGGCAGCAGGGGAATACTGAACCGGATGAATCCAAACGTGCCAAGCTTGACGCCGGCGAGCATGACCGCCATGCCGACCGGGCCTTCCAACAAAGCGTCCGGGAGCCAGGTATGAAAGGGAAAGACCGGCGCCTTGAAGGCAAACCCGAGAAACATGAGCCAGAAAATCAACACTTGCTGCCCGGCGGGAATCGGGACGGTCAGCAGTTCCAGCAGATCGAACGAGTACACGTGATCCATCCGATGGATCGTCGCCCACTGGTGATAGTTGATGTCCAGCAGTGCGATACCGACCAGCATGAAGACGCTTCCCAGCAAGGTGTAGAGCACGTACTTCAAGGCCGCATAATGCCGTTCCGCGCCTCCGCCCCATAATTTGATCAGAAAATAACTGGGGATCAGCATGAGTTCCCAGAACACGAAGAACAGAATGAGGTCCAGCGAAACGAAAATTCCCATGGTGGCCGTTTCCAACGCCAGGAGCGACATCATGTAGAGCTTGATCTGATGCCGTACGGTGTCCCACGAGTAGACGACGACCAGCACGGTCAAGAATGCCGTGAGTCCGACGAACAAGACACTGATGCCGTCCACGGCCACGTGATAGCTGACGCCGAGAGCGGGAACCCACGGCACGCGCTCGACAAACTGCATGGCGGCCGAGTCCGGCACAAAGCGGGCCAGCACAAAGATGGCCAGGGCCAGCTCCACGAGCGAGATCGTCAAGGCCGAGGTGCGGACCATGTCCTCGTCGTCGAACAACCACAAGACTGCCGCCCCGACGAGGGGGAAAAACAGAATACAGGAGAGGATGGGAAACGTGGATGACAGTTCTTCCAACATCGCGTCCGACTACCGCTGTTGCACGATAAACTGAACGACGACTGCGAGGAGAAACAGTCCCGCCACGATAATGGCGGCGTAATGATGGACCATCCCGCTTTGCAATTGCCGCCACTGTTTCGCCAGCAGATGATTCCCGTAACCGATGACGTTGAGTCCGCCGTAGATGATGTGCTTTTCGATCCAGGTCGATCCGGCAGCGCCGAGTTCGGCCAGCCGACCCACGGCCCGTACGATGCCGTCGATTACCGTGCGGTCGAACCAATCACATGCCAGGCCCGCTTTTTTCATCGGCTCCACGAAAAGGACATCATAGAGCTCATCGACATAGTATTTGTTCAACAAGATGGTATACGCCGAGTGCGCCTTCGCCGCCCATCGATCCGGCGCCGCGGGATTCATACTGTAGAGATAATGGGCCAAGGCCCATCCGAAGAAGGCGATTCCTGTGGCGATCATCATCAGTGTGAGCACGGTCCCGGTTCCGGGGTCGTGCTCCCCGCTCGCACCGGCGACCGGCGCAAGAAAGCGGTGCAGCCATCCATGCTCGGGAGGAAACCCGAGAAAGCCGCCTGCAAGCGAGAGCAATCCAAGGACCATGAGTGGCGCGATCATCACCATCGGCGATTCATGGACATGTTCTTCCGTATGGTGATCCATCCGGGATCGGCCGTAAAAGGTCAGATAAGTCAGCCGGAACATGTAGAACGCCGTGAGGAATGCGCCCACGGCCGCCATGCCGTAGAGGACGTATTGATGATGTGTGAATGCATGGGCCATGATCTCGTCCTTGCTCCAAAAGCCTGCAAAGGGCGGGATGCCGGCGATGGCGATCGTGCCGATGAGAAAGAGCCGATGGGTCCAGGGAATTTTCGAACTCAGCCCCCCCATCCTTCGAATATCCTGTTCGCCGGAAAGCGCGTGAATGACCGAACCGGCGGACAGGAAGAGCAGGGCCTTGAAGAATGCATGAGTCATGAGATGGAAGATCGCGGCCGTATAGGCGCCGATGCCGCACCCCAAAAACATGTAGCCGAGTTGGCTGACGGTGGAATAGGCCAGCACCCGTTTGATGTCCGTCTGGACGAGCCCGATCGTCGCCGCGAACAGTGCGGTGGCTCCCCCTACCAGTCCGACCACTGTCAACGCCAAGGGCGATAGGTCGAAGATCACATGGTTGCGCACGATCATGTAGACCCCGGCCGTCACCATGGTGGCGGCATGGATCAGTGCGCTGACCGGTGTGGGCCCCTCCATTGCATCCGGCAGCCATGTATAGAGCGGGATCTGAGCCGACTTACCGATGGCTCCGACCAGGAGGCAGAGCGCAATGGCTGTCGCCATCTCGGGCGAGAGATGTCCGATTTGAGCAAAGACCTTGGTGTAGT
>DATFDJ010000069.1:0-5807 GCA_035252115.1 Nitrospira sp.
TGACGAGGAACGATGACATCTGCATAGAGGGGAGAAGATGAGGGCTGCAACGTGGAGGACAAATCGTCGTCCATGCCGCATTGTAGCAGCAGCCAAAAAGAGTGAACAGTCGAGGTGAAGGAGGTGAAGATGGAGCGAGTGAATACCCTATCGCTCCATCTCGTGGGATCGGAATTATGGTTTTGGCGAGAGAGACTGACCGGAAACCTGATCGCTCGTCGAAGCAGCCTGGCCGGCCGGCTCCCCAGGGGCTGGCATGGAGGTTTCGGCCACCGACTTTGAAGAAGATGGCGCCTGCTCCACAGGAGGTACCGTCCCATTCTGGTCCGTTGATGCCAGGCCGCTCATCTTGTCACGGTGATCCATTGAACTCGGCATCATGGTCTGCTCGGGGAGACTCTTTTCCGTTTCGGGTTGGTAGAGCACGATATCGACCCGGCGGTTGCGCTGCCGTCCCGCTTCGGTCGCGTTGCTCACAACCGGTTTGGTATCACCGTACCCCACCGAAGAAATCCTGGCCGAGTCAATACCGCCCTTTTCGACCAGGTAGCGCAGCACGCCGCTCGCACGAGCTTTCGAGAGGTCCCAGTTCGTCGGATAACGAGATTTCAGCGTGGGTCCGATTTCCATGTTGTCCGCATGACCTTCCACGCGAACCAACTGTTCGGCGGACGTCGTTTTGAGATATTGGATCAATTCATCCAGCACCTGATAACCTTCCGGCTGAATCTTCGCTTCACCGGATTCATACCGCAACTGTTTCATCAGGTCGCTGAGCGTAATTTTCATGTCACGCGACGCCTGCTGCACCGCCAAATTGCGCGGCGCGTTTTCCGTTGTCGATGAAAGCTCGGGAGATGGCTGCGACGGCGGCTGGACCGGTGCCGATATGGGAACCAGTTCGGAACCCGACGTCTTCATCCGGAACCGATCGCCCTTGAAGAGACGTGACGTCGATCTCGTGATCAAGGCCGCTGCGGTTTTCTCTTGAGTCGACAAGATCTTGATTTCACCGAGCACCCGTGGAGGTAGATTGCCCCCGGAGCGCATGACTTCCATGATGTCGCCAACTCGTACTCCGTCTGCGCGACCGCGGTCCACATACACGATATTGCGCTGAGCAACCAATGTCATGCTCATATCCGATTGGACTTCAATCAACATACCGGCGACATCATCGGACGAGGCATTCTGTACAGGCTCCTCCTCCACGGGCAATGCGAACTTCACCACGGGATCCCCGGGGTTGATGGCCCCATAGGCCCTGACGACTCGAACAGTCGTCAGGAGCTTATCCACCTGCGTGACTTCCACAATTGCCGTTCGAACCACGACGTATCCGAGGTATTCTCCTGTAGCAGGGTGAAAGACCTTGCGTGTTCGCTTGAAAATGGTGAAGAGGTCCCCGATCGCAGCCTCACCGGGATTCTTCAGCCTGAGATACAGCGTGTCTCGTTGTCCCAACTCCATGCGATCGCCGGTGGTCTGGTTATCTCCCGTCGTGACATTCACGACTCCATCCTGAGGAGAAGACTTTGTAATGGCCCCGGCCGCAAAACTGAGCGCGGATTCCCCGAACCTGATTGATTCCAGATCGTCCGCCCAGACAGACGGTACGGTCACGATACAGGAGAGGAGAAGCATGCATGAAGCACGAGCCGCGTGGATGGTCATAGGTGGTCCTTCTGGTTGGATATCAATGCTGCTGTGAAGACCATAGCAAACTGCGCCAGAATGTCAAGAATATTGCCGACTTGTCATTGGTTGACCCTCGGAGGATGCCGGTGATAGTGTCTCTGCATGATCGAACAGAAGAAACGTCGCGAGAGTCGCCTTGAGACTCAGATTCACCGGCGAAGGAAAGCCCCGGCGTTATCCCCTTTACAATCGGAATGGGACACCACTGAGAAAGAAAAGCCCTCGCATCTCCGAAACGCTTCGAAGCTCATGGGATCCTTGCCGGTCAAATCAAAGAAACCATAGCATCAGTGGGCCAGCGTTCCCCTATTTCTCTCTTCACATCGACACACCGACAGTCTGCCGCGCAGCGAGAATCGCCTTGTCTAGGACTTTCGGGTCTCGCGCTCCTAGGTCCATTGTACGCTTGCTATCACATTGATCCACCGTCTAAGATCCTTCACTCCCTTGCAACTCAAGGTGTTGGAAGGTCATCTCCATGAACGGCATTGATTTACTCCTTGAGTATCTCGCGAAGTATTTTCCCATTTTGCTCTTCATCTTTATCGCTCTGGGATTCGGGGTCGTCACCCTCCTACTCAGTTATCTGGTTCAACCCAAATACCCGGAGCCCGAGAAGCTGTCCGCTTACGAATGCGGTTCCGAGCCTTTCTCCGACGCCCGCATGCCATTCCCGGTTCGCTACTACATTTTCGCGATGCTGTTCGTCATTTTCGACATCGAAGTCATCTTTCTGTATCCCTGGGCGGTGACGTTCGACAAATTGGGGCTTATTGGCCTGATCGAGATGTTGATCTTTATCGGCCTGTTCCTTGTGGCGTACGTGTATGCCTGGCGCAAGGGAGCCTTGGAATGGGACTGATCCAACTCGGCCGGCAAGACAAAGACGGAGCGCCGGACGTCATCACCACGACGGTCGAACGGGCGGTGAACTGGGCGCGCAAAGGCTCCCTCTGGCCCATGACATTTGGATTGGCTTGTTGTGCCATCGAGATGATCGCCGCCGTGTCGTCCCGTTACGATATGGATCGCTATGGGGCCGGCGTCTTCCGCGCCTCGCCCAGGCAGTCGGACCTGATGATCGTCGCCGGAACAGTGTGCCGACGAATGGCGCCCGTCATCCGGAAAATCTACGATCAGATGCCGGAGCCGAAATACGTGATCGCAATGGGATCCTGCGCGACGTCCGGGAATATCTATGACAGCTATAGCGTCGTCCAGGGGGTGGATCGCTTCGTGCCGGTCGATATCTATGTACCGGGATGTCCGCCTACGCCGGAGGCCTTATTTGATGGCATCTTGAAACTCCAAGAGCGAATCATGCAGAAACGGGTGTTCGTCAAACAGCCGGAGCAAGTGAAGACGAGCCTCAAGACCTAAACCCGATGCCGCTTCAGTTATTGTCAGAGCGCATTCAGGAAAATTTTCGCGTCGGCTTCGTGAAGGCCGTGGAATGGCGCGGTGATCTGAGCGTCACCGTGACCAGGGACAAACTCCACGACGTAGCCCGATTTCTCCATGACGACCCTGCGATGGATTTTGACTATATCGTGCTTGTCAGCTCCGTGGATTGGCCGGACGACGAAGAACGGTTCGAGGTCGTCTACGAATTGTATTCGATCCGGAAGCGCCATCGGATCCGGCTGAAGACTCGGGTGCCGGAATCCGATTGCGTCGTTGAATCGCTCACCGATATCTGGAAGGGCGCCGAGTTCATGGAACGGGAAGTGTACGATATGATGGGCATTCGGTTCCGCCACCACCCGGACCTCCGTCGGATTCTCATGCCGGACGACTACACGGAAGGCTATCCCTTGCGGAAGGATTTTCCGCTCCGGGGCAAAGGGTGGCGGGATACGTTCGAGTTCCTCGACGAGACAGTTCGGTAAGGAACCGGTACGCCATGGCGTTCGAAGATCAACGAACCACGGTCTACAAAGTCGATCCGGTCCATCCGGAGAGCGACACGCTGCCGACGCTGCGCACCGAAGAGTTGCTGCTCAATATGGGGCCGCAACACCCCAGCACCCACGGGGTCTTGAAGGTCATCCTCGAATTGGAAGGCGAACGGCTGGTCAAGTCGACCCCCGTGATGGGCTTCCTACATCGAGGCGTGGAAAAGCTGGCTGAAGAGGGCACCTACCATCAATTTATTCCTCATACCGACCGGCTTGATTACGTCTGCGCGATGTACAACAACTTCGCCTATTGCCGGGCCGTCGAAAAGTTGATGAACGTCACCGTGCCGGATCGCGCCGAATACCTCCGCACGATCGTCGCGGAGGTTCAGCGTATCGTCGGGCACCTGTTCTGGTTGGGGACGCAGGCGCTCGATATCGGCGCAATGACGGTGTTCTTTTACTGCTTCCGCGATCGGGAAATCCTGCTCGATTGGTTCGATGAACTCTGCGGGGCTCGCCTGACCACCAGTTGGTACCGGATTGGAGGCGTCGAGCGGGACTTCACACCCTCGTTGTTCTCAAAACTGAAGCAGTTTCTGGACTATTTTCCGCCGAAAATCGACGAGTACATCGTGTTTCTGGAAAAGAATCGGATCTGGGTGGCCCGAACGAAAGGAGTCGGGGTCATTTCGGCGGAGGACGCGGTCAGTTTCGGCCTCAGCGGCCCGACACTCCGGGGTTCGGGCGTGGACTACGATCTCCGCAAAGCACAGCCGTATTCCGCCTATCCCAAATGCGAATTCAACGTGCCGCTCGGCAAGAATGGCGATACCTATGACCGGTATTGGATTCGGGTCATGGAGATGTACGAGAGTGTGAAGATCGTCCGGCAATGCCTGGAGCACATCCAGGACGGTCCGATCATGGCCGACGTCCCAAGCGTCACGCTGCCGCCAAAGGAACGCGTCTTTACGAATTTGGAATCGATGATTCAGCAATTCAAGCTGTTTTCGCAAGGCTTCAATGCCCCTCCGGGCGAGATCTACTGCGGGACCGAAGCCCACAAGGGCGAGCTGGGTTTCTATATCGTGAGCACGGGCGGCGGGAAACCGTATCGGCTCAAAATCCGCGCCCCCTCGTTCATTCACATGGGTGCCTTCGATCACATGTCCAGGGGCTATATGATCGCGGATGCCATTACGCTCTTTGGCACGTATGACATCGTGATGGGGGAGTGCGACCGGTAGGCCAGTCATGAGTTGTGAGTCGTGAGTTTTGAGTTTCACTCAACACTAAATCAAGAACTAAGAACTGGACCAAAGTATGGGACTGAAACCAGCCACGAATCCTGAAGTCGAATCGGCCACCATTGAATTGTCCATCGACGGCAAGACCGTGACGGCAAGGGACGGCGTGTCGCTCTACGACGTCATTGCAAGCACCGGCAAGATCATTCCGGCCATGTGCTATCACTACACCTTTGATCCCTTCGGTTCCTGCGGCATGTGTCTCGTCATGCAGGAAGGGAAAAAAGCGCCGGTGCGCTCCTGCACCGCCAAGGCGACGGCCGGCATGATCATCCGAACGGAGGGCGACGATCTGTTCCAGGCGAGGAAGAAAGCCGTGGAGAAGCATCTGTCGGTCCATCCGCTGGATTGCCCCGTCTGCGACGCGGACGGCCATTGCGAGTTGCAGGACATGGCGTTTCATCACGGCGTGACCAACCTTGCCAATGCCAAACAAAAGTTCATCCCGGAAGACACGCGCAGTCTCGTGCTCGATTTCAACATGAACCGCTGCATCGCCTGCGCCGAGTGCATCAACGTCTGTAAGGACGTGCTCATGATCGATGCGCTCCAGTTCATGAAGAAAGGCGGTTTTAACCAAGTGGTCGCCAAGGGCGATCTCCCTTTGTCCTGCGAATTTTGCGGCGACTGTTTGGCGGTCTGTCCGGTCGGCGCGATCACGAACAAGTTCTCCAAGTATCTCTACAAGCCCTGGCAGATGAAGAAGACCACCACGACCTGCAACTACTGCGGAGACGGCTGCCAGATGCACATCGAGACGAAGGATACGGAAGTCATCCGCGTGACGTCGCCCTTGTCTTGGAAAAACAAGTGGGGCGACCGGGCCGACACCGCCAAGGGACACGGCGGCATCTGCGTCAAAGGACGCTTCGGATTTGAATATATCGATTCACCGGCCCGG
>DATFDJ010000070.1:0-3339 GCA_035252115.1 Nitrospira sp.
TGACCAGTTGATGTAGGTTGAGGTTAATGCTGAGGTTGAGCCTCGGCTCGATCTCGACGTCAATGTTGATTCGCCTTCAGGCTGTTCAAAAAGGTCGTCATTTCACCCACCCGACCCCGGCGCGCCCGGGTGAGAAGAAAGCCTTTTTCAACAGCCTGACTGCTACACGCGGGTGAGCCAGGAGGCATGGGCGCTATCTTCGCCATGAACGATGGAGAAGAAGCGCTTTTGGAGCGCGAGAGTCACGGGGCCGGGTTTTCCGGTTCCGATTTTCCGGTTATCGATTTCCCGCACGGGAGTCAGCTCGGCCGCAGTGCCCGTCACAAACACTTCATCGGCAATATACATTTCATCGCGCGTGAAACGCTCTTCCATGACCGGGACACCGAGTTCTCCGGCCAGTTCGATGACGCTGTTCCTCGTAATCCCTTCCAGGATGGAGGTCAGCGGCGTGGTTTTCATCCGTCCTTTTCGGACGATGAAAATGTTCTCCCCGGTGCCTTCCGAGACGTACCCCTCGGGATCGAGAAGGATTGCTTCATCGTAGCCGTCCGCCTTGGCTTCCCGTTTCGCCAGAATGGAATTGACATAGTAGCCGGAAATCTTTCCCCTGGTCATCGACACGTTGACGTGGTGGCGCGTAAAGGAAGATACCCTGGCTCTCATGCCGTGGGCCAATGCATCGTCTCCCAGATACGCCCCCCATTTCCACGCCGCGATCGCAAGCCTGATGGGATTGTCGCCGGGATAGACGCCCATGGCTCCATACCCGATATAGAGCAGCGGACGGATGTAACAGGCGTCGAGCTTGTTCACCCTCACCGTCTCCACGATGGCTTCGGCCACCTGCTTCTTGTCGTAGGGAATCGTCATCATGCCGATATGCGCGGACTCGAAGAGCCGGTCGACATGTTCGTGCAATCGGAAGATCGCCGAGCCGGACTTTCCTTTGTAGCAACGGAGCCCTTCGAATGCCGCCAGGCCGTAGTGAAGGGAATGAGTGAGCACATGGACGTTGGCCGCCGCCCAGTCGACGAACGTGCCGTCCATCCAAATTTTTCCTTGCGGTTCCATGTGATCGTGAATCGACTATAACAGCGGGTCGAAAGAAGCGTCAAGCAAACGGCCGCCGCAGACTCCTCCCTGATCGACGATCAGGAGGAGAGACCGGTCGTTCGAGCCTGATGGTTGAGGAGAGCGGTGATGCGTCTCACTGCGGAAGTGTCCAAGCGTTCAAACGCCACTCCGAAATCGTACTGATCGACCCAGCGGACCGTTGCCCGCGCGATCTCGATTGGCGGTCTGCCCTCTTGCAAATTCACTCGCAAAGCGAGCTGCGCTCCCGGCGAGAGTGAATGGTTTCCAGTAGCCCGCATGCCGGAGCAGGAGAGATTGCTCACCACACCGTGCCCCACGGCATCTCGACTCATGTAATCGAAACCCAGCCATGTCGGGATGCGGCGGTATGGCCGGAGGATAAATTTCCTGGGCGTCGCGGCTGAGCGCGGAGGTCTCGGCGATGTCATGGTAGCACCAATTCCATGCTGTGATCATACGCCGTCGCAAATTCTGCATGGAAGCCCTCTTAAGGGGTAAAGGCTCGGGTCTGTACGGTAGCCCCAAATGTTGACACTTTTCACGGCGTTGTGATACAGAATCATGTTCTTTTCTTGGAGGAAGCGACATGTATGCGATCGTAGAGACGGGTGGTAAGCAATATCGGGTGGAGAACGGCGCGCTCCTCCAAGTTGAAAGTCTTCCCGGCGACGTAGGGGGAACCATCGAACTGAGTCAAGTCCGCCTGATTCATGGCGACAAGGGCCTGATCGTAGGCCGGCCGTTGGTGGAAGGCGCAAGAGTCAGAGCGGAGATCGTCGGTCAAGGCCGCACGCGGTCGATTACGGTGTTCAAGAAGCAGCGCCGAAAGAACTACCGGCGTACCAAAGGACATCGCCAAGGCTTTACGAAATTGCGGATTACCGGTATCGAAACGGCATAGTTTGAGAAAAGTCCAAGGATGATGAAAAAGCTCTTCCAGCAGGCCGCAGCCAGCGAAGAGGCGAGGCGTACGTTGTTTGGTACGTTGAGCCTCTGAGCGATGCGAGAACGCCGCTGGAAGGCTTTTGCGACATCCGCTGAATAGAATAGAGGCGAGCAATGGCAACAAACAAAGGCGGCGGCTCATCGAGAAACGGGCGGGACAGTAACCCCCAGTATTTGGGCGTCAAAGCCTACGGCGGTGAAACGGTAAAGGCCGGGGCAATCATCGTACGCCAGCGGGGGACCAAATTCTTTCCTGGGTTCAACGTTGGGCTCGGCAAGGACCATACTCTCTTCGCCCGCGTGACCGGAACCGTGAAGTTTGAGGGCGGGCGCGCGCGACAGAAGGTCAGCGTGTATCCCCTCCCCACGGCCTCCTAACCGGCGCTTCCCTTTCTTCAGCTCTTATCACTGTCGCCATCGGCAGGAACTGCAGGCTGCACTCGCACGATTCCTATCGGTATGAGATCATGGGCCATCCGCTAAGGATGTAGCCGGTATGTTCGTTGACGAAGTCAGTATAGACGTCAAGGCAGGCCGCGGTGGCGACGGCGTGTGCAGCTTCCGCAGGGAGATGTTCGTTCCACGCGGCGGACCGGATGGCGGGGACGGGGGAAACGGCGGGAACGTCATATTCACCGCGTCCCACCGGCTCACAACTCTGCTCGATCTCCGATACCAGAAACATTATGAGGCCGAAGACGGGCGCCATGGCGGCGGTTCCCACTGCACGGGGCGGAGAGGGAAAGATGTGATCGTCACCCTTCCGGTTGGCACCGTCGTGTACGACGAAGAATCTGGAGAGGTTCTCGCCGACCTCGTCACGGATGGGGAACAGGTCGTCATCGCCAAAGGAGGGCGTGGTGGACGCGGGAATAGCCACTTTGCCACGTCGACGAATCGGGTACCCACGCATTTCGAACGAGGGACGGACGGCGAGGAACGTCGCCTCAGGCTGGAGCTCAAGCTGCTGGCGGACGTGGGATTGGTCGGGTATCCCAACGCCGGCAAATCGACGTTGATCTCCGCCATTTCTGCGGCCCGTCCAAAGATCGCCGACTATCCCTTTACGACGTTGGTGCCCAACCTGGGCGTGGTGCAATGGGGATCGGATCGCAGCTTCGTCGTGGCCGACATCCCGGGCCTCATCGAAGGCGCCCACGACGGTAAAGGACTCGGCTTCCAGTTTCTTCGCCACATTGAACGGACCTCGTTCCTGCTGCATCTCGTCGATGTGTCGGAATGGAGCACGGACGATCCGGTT
This sequence comes from Nitrospira sp., assembly GCA_035252115.1. Classification (GTDB taxonomy): domain Bacteria; phylum Nitrospirota; class Nitrospiria; order Nitrospirales; family Nitrospiraceae; genus Nitrospira_C. The sequence goes on from DATFDJ010000070.1 coordinate 3,305, forward strand.
CACAGCTTCGAAGTACTGCGTCACGAACTGGAGTC
>DATFDJ010000071.1:0-11090 GCA_035252115.1 Nitrospira sp.
CCGGTCTATAACGGCAAACGGTATATTGCCGACACGCTCGAGAGCGTCTTTGCTCAAACCTTTTGCGATTACGAAATCGTCTGCGTGGACGATGGGTCCACGGACGGCTCGGCGGCTTTGCTGGAGGCCTACGGTGAGCGGGTCAGGGTGGTGCGCCAGAGCAATGCAGGACAAAGCGCCGCACGGAACGCGGGGGCCGCGCTCGCGCAAGGCCAATATATTGCGTTCCTCGATCAGGACGACCGGTGGTACCCATCCAAGCTCGAACAGCAAGTTGCAGCCTTGACCGCAGCGCCCGATGCGGTGCTCGCGCATTGCAACTATGACCGGGTGGATGCCGATGGACGAATGCTTCAGACGGGAGCAGCCTTGTCCGAGCGGGCAACCGCTCTAGCCTCGCCGCTTGGCCGCCTGCTCGAAGAAGCCCTGATTTTCCCTTCAGCCATGCTCGTCCGGCGGGACGCCTTCCAACGAGCCGGCGGCTTCGATCCGGCTTTGCGCGGGTTTGAGGATTTTGACCTCATCGCCCGACTCAAACGGCAAGGCCGCTTTGTTCTGCTGAATGAAACTGGAATGGCGTACCGGTTTCATGGGGCGGGATTCTCCCGAGCAGGCGGGACCGAGGTCATGCGGAGTCGTGAGCGGTTTCTCGTGCGAATGCAAGAGCTCTATGCGGGCGATCGAACCAAAGAAACGTTGATTCAAGACATGTTGGCGGACTGCTATTCCGACTGGGGTATTCATGAAGCGAGACAAGGCAACCGCGCGGGCGGACGAGCCATGCTCGCGCGGTCCCTGCTCTGTCATCCCGGCAAAATGCGAACGTATTCGCGATTAATCCGTGCGAGTCTGCCTCAGCTTCAATTGAGCCCGATAGGGAAGTGTATTCAGAAAATCCTACGGCGTTTATAATCGACGAAAAACTTTCACCGCCTCCTGCACCACGTGCCTGAGGAACTCTTGTTCATTTGTCACATAGGGAATGTCGAGCCGCACTGTCAGGCGTGGCGCGGGCGTACCTCTCAGTTCCGGTGCCGGAGCCGCGTCGAGATCTTGCTGTAGCATCGTTCAATCGCCTCCAAGTCGTGACCATTCCATCGCCAATTGCATCTCGCACGAAGGCATCGATTCGCCTGAACCGGCTACGGGAAGACCGTTTGAATGAGCGAACGGCGACTCATCGGATTCCACGTCGCGTAGTGATCCGGGTCCTGCCTTCAATATGCATTGGCTTTCCATATAATCCTCCTTCGCGCCCATGATTCCTTCCGCTCTTTGCACCTCTTTGGAATCAGCTCTGACTGGCTTTCGCTTTTGCGGTTCGAGCCGCCTGGCCGCATACATCAAGAAGAAGAGGAAGAGACTCTTTCCGAGAGCAGCTTTGCCTTGTTGATCCACCGCCGTTGCTTCGCAGCGCTCCGAGCCCGTCTCCCCGATTGGCGATAGCTGCCCGGATAGGCGTAGTGCCTGCGTTTTAATTCACCGGCGAGTCGATCGATGCGACGGAGGCCTATTCCAATGAGACTCCGTTGTTTGGCGTATCCCCTCATGGATTGCTGTATCCTCCTCATCCTCGAAGAGATCGTATAACTACCAGTGAAAGAGGTGAACGCCCTGTACATGTACTCGTAAAACATCGGCAGAGACACTGGCATTTTCCCTAGTTCAGATATTGGCCCATGGCCAGGGTCATAAGTGCTTGTGTCTACGACGGAATATTCACAATTAAAGATTACTGTCGATGAAACGTTGTGGGATGACATGCGACGCCGCCGGTCCGGCGTCGCATTCGGAAGATACCTGGAGGACCCGCTTGCAAAAATAGGTCGATCGGACTAAGGTGTTGCCCTCATTCTGCTCGCGACAATGGCAGAACCCATCCGCACGATCGGTTATGCAGTTGCAGCATTGTCCGTTTGTATCGCAACGGCCATTGCCTCGTTCCTCGTTCCGTCTCTCAGCGTTGCCGCTCCTTTTCTGCCGTTTTTCGCCGCCGTCATGATCGCCGCATGGTTCGGCGGACTTGGTCCGGCCGCGTTTGCGACGACGGTGTCCGCTCTTGTCGTCGATTATTTCTTCATGGAACCAAAACACAGCTTCGCATTGGGATTGTCCGATGCGTCGGCCATCGGCTTGTTTGCCTGTGAAGCCATGGTGATGGCGTATTTCATGGACCGGCTGGAAAGCAGGAAACGGGAAGCCATCAATACCCAAAAGCAATTGGAACATCTGCAGGAGCTCAGCGGCCGGCTGATTGAAGAGAAGAGCCTCGATTCGATGCTGACTGAAGTGCTGAATGCCTCGATTGATCTCTTGGGGGCGGGAAAGGGCGCCCTCCAATTGTATGACAGCCGGGAACATGCCTTACTCCTTGTTCGGCAAGTCGGGTTCCCGGATGAATTTTCGCGTCGTTTCCATCGAGTTCCGATAGGGTCCCATACGTGTGGGAAAGCATTCGAACGCAAGCAACGAGTCGTGATCGAAAATATCGAACGGGAGCCGGGATTCGAAGAAGTCGTTCCTATCTTCCAAGAGTTCGGTGTGGCGGGGGCGCAGTCGACACCCTTGTTCACGGCGAACGGCACGGTGTTCGGCATCTTGTCATGTTATTGGACGAAACCTTATCGTCCGACGGCCCGTGAACTGCATGTTCTCGATCTGTATGCTCACCAAGCCGAGCGCATTCTGCTCTACAAGCGAGACGAAGACTTACTGCGTCGCCTCAACGACGAACTGCAGCAAACAGTGACGCACGCACAGACGGAGTTGGAGGAGAGGGACAACAAATTGAGAAGCATGACCTCGGAACTCTTCCTGGCGGAAGAACGTGAGAGGCGCCACTTGTCGTCCGAACTGCATGATTCCTTGGCACAGTTGTTGGCGTTCGTAAAAATCAAGCTGCAGCTCGCGCAACGGTCTACGCGTGAACGGCAGGGGGACGGTGAGCGATATGTCCACGAAGCCCAACTGCTCGTGGACCGTTCGATCGAATATACGCGAAATCTCATGGCGGATTTCAATCCGCCGCAATTCGACGAATTGGGATTGCGGGAAGCCTTGATGTGGTTGGCGGAACGTATGGGCCAACACGATCTGCTCGTGGATCTTCACTTCAATTGTGAATCGGTGGTGCTCGCCCATCCGCATCTCGTGATGGTGTATCAGTGCGTGCGGGAGTTGCTGTTCAATGTCGTGAAGCATGCACGGGTGAATCGAGCGACGGTTTCGGTCTCGATAGACCGTGACAATCTGATGCACATTGCCGTGCACGATCAGGGGCGGGGATTTGATCCGACGGCCTCGAGGCATCATGTGCCGGGTCAGCACTTCGGCCTGCGGACGATTCGAGAACGAATCGAGCAAATGGGTGGATGTCTGCACGTACACAGTGCTCTCGAACAAGGATCGACCGTAAGATTCAGTATGCCGCTGGCCGAAGACACGATGCTGTGCCAGGCTCGCGCAGCATTCGCGACTCGGCTGGACCGGGTAACAGGAACGGTCAAGACTGATGAGAGTCAGGAATCTCTCCCGCTGGATTGAGCGGGCGCCGACGACGATGCTTCGATCCTCAAGCCATTCCCTTCCCTGACGTGTCGACCGGCCGAACTTCATCACCACCCTGACCGTGCAACATACTGGGATTTGTCCCAGGAGACGAGGCGGCAGGAAGCAGGCTATTGTCCCGAGCCTGACTCATCATCGGTCGCACGCACACGCAGTGGGGGGCGTCCATGGCAACAGGGCGGATGGTTCGGGTCCTCGTCGTTGAAGATCATGCGTTGATTCGGGAGGGGTTGCGGAGTTTTTTGGAGTCGTACGGCGATGTGGATGTCGTGGGTGACGCCACGACGGGTGAAGAGGCTGTTGCCGAAGTCGAACGACTCTTTCCGGACGTCGTGGTGATGGATATCAATATGCCGGGTATGGATGGGATCGCCGCGACCAGGCTGATCCATGTCCGCTATCCCGCTATTCCGATCGTCGGCCTCACCATCATGTCGGATGAATCGTATCTGCAGGCGATGCTCAACGCGGGAGCCTTCCGAGTTCTCACGAAGGGGGAAGGGGCTGTGGAAGGATTGTACCAAGCGATCAAAGAAGCCGCAGCGTCCATCAGGGTGGCGCCTTCCAAAGGAGACCCGATACCGACCGGTATGTCGGGACCCATGGATCCCACCTCGCTAGGGACTTCAGCGACAGGCAAGAACGATTGAGCGCAGCTTGTTGCGGCGCGACGCCGGGTCGCTGCATCTCGTCTTCACCCACAGGCTCCGCCTTCCATCTGGTCCCTGAATCGCTGCAAATCCTGCGCAATCCTCTCGTCGGGGTCTTCGCCGAATATCGTCGCGACGGCGGCCCCGGAGAGGCTGCCCGGCACCGCATAGTCCAATGTCAACGTTAATGTGGTGCGTTGTCCATCGGCGCTCGGCTCGAACTCGACCGATCCGGTATGATCGATGTCCGCATCGGCGAGTGAATGCCAATCGATTCGTGCATTTTCGATATCCTTCGTGATTTCTGCCCCCCACTCAACCGTCCCGCCCTCGGATGTGTGGCCGACCCAGTACGAAAGACGGTCATTGATCACAAACACGGATTGCAGGTGGCTCATGATACATGGCAAATTCGCGAACGAGCGCCAGAAGCGGTAGAGGTCGGCCGGCGGCCGATTGATCACGATCGCCTGGCGGATTGTGCTTGCCTTCCCGGCGGTGATCCTGCGCGGACCGCCGGCCGTATCGATCGCGATCGCTTCAGAGACAGGGCAGTAGCCGCTGGCGCCGCGATACACAAGACTGATTCCCATCATGCCGAAGATCACGCCGAGAGTCGAAGGCCGTGTCAAACCCCTGGCGATGAACCCTAGACCGGTCAATACGGACAGCAGGCGCTGTCCTTCGCCGATGTTGGGTTCCATGAACATCCTCCAATCAGACGAACGTCATGCCAGCGACGAGGATCATCAGAAGGATATCCATAATCGGCGTGAAAGTGCTAGGTGGCGTTGTACGAGCAGGGTTGGGCAGTCTTTTGCGTGGGCGTCCTGTTTTGTAGCCGTGCTCAGGGACGTTTCACGGCCGCTGGACTCAATAGTACATGCCGCTGGCTACATAAGCAGGAACGTAGGGAGGCTCGAGCGGCGCGAATTCGCCCTCGCTCTGTTCCAAGGGTTGTGGATCGAGAGCAGGCTGGTCCTCTCCCAATGGCCAGGCGTACAGAGAGAGACCGACTGGATAGACTTTGACGGGATGCGGAATTTCCGTGTCTTTTTGGCGGTACCAATACCAGCCGGGCTGGGTTGGACGCGTTTTGGTCCACACAACTTGCAAAGTCATAGAGCCTCCGCTGGGAAGTAAGACAACCCAGTATGCTCCAATCCAGCACTGTATCAACTGGTATGACACCCAGGGCCGGATGGGCCGAGCCGCGATGAGGGCGGCCACGGTTTGACGATGCGCGCGTGGTTGATGGATTCCATGAACGGAGTCGAGGCATTGCGGCTCGGGCAGGTTGCAGATCCTCGTCCCGGCCCGGGAGAAACCCTGCTGCGCGTCCGTGTGGCCGCGCTCAATCCCGCCGATGCATTCCTGGCGCAGGGCCTCTATCCGGCCCATCCGCACCTGCCGCATGTGCTCGGTCGCGACGGAGTGGGCGACGTGCTCGACGTCGGACCCGGCGTGGACAATGCGTTGGTCGGAGAAACGGTCGGCATCCTCCGTGGTGATGTCGGCATCGAATCGTGGGGAACGCTCGCAGAAAAAGTCCTGGTTCCCATGGAAAATCTCGCTCGTATTCCCCAAGGCTGGTCTCTGGAAGAGATGGCGGGCGCGCCGTTGGTGTTGTTGACGGCCTATCAGGCTCTGACCCAGTGGAATGAACCAGCCGCCGCTCCACGTCCCCAATCGGTCCTCCTCGTGACCGGTGCATCAGGCGGCGTCGGCATCGCAGCCGTGCTGTTGGGAAAATCGATGGGCCTGACGGTCGTGGCGTTGTCACGCAGTGAAGAGAAGCGCAGCCGGTTGAGAGCTCTCGGCGCCGACTGCGTATACGATCCGGGAGACCGGAACTTGGTCGATGCCATAAAGAAGGCCATCGGTCCAAGGCGCGTCGACATCGTCGTGGACAGTGTCGGAGGCGCCCTGCTGCACCAGGTGATCGCAGTGGTCGGCTATGGAGGACGCATCAGCATCGTCGGGCGAAGCGGAGGACCGGTGCCGGAGTTTAACACCGCCAGTCTGTTGTTTCGCCGCATTCGGATGGGCGGCGTTGCCGTCGGCGATTACAAGGCCAAAGAGGCACAGGCGGTGTGGAACGAGATTGTCGATCGATTGAATGCCTTGGGGCGACGACCGGTCGTAGACAGCGTCGTTCCTTTCGAGGAGGTGAAGGCAGCATTTGCGCGGCTGGCGCAGGGGTCGATGGGCAAAGTCCTGGTGCGCGTCGCGGAATAAAGTTTCCTAGGCATCTCAAATGGCGACCGACTCATCGAACACTGTGAGCGCGTTCTTCCTCCGCACGTATAGCGGGGGCTTCTTGACGCCGGTAGTCCTGAAGGCGACGCCGGATGATTCCATCCGACAGCGTGGGATAGGTCCCACCGAGCGCCCTCGTGCCGACGCCTGTCAGGCGGGCATCCTTATTGGAGATCAGTGTCCGAATCTGCTCGTTCACCCGCGTGTTCGCCTCGCGAAACACGTCGTCTGCGAGGTCCCACGCGTCCGTTCGCCCGGTCGTTCGCTCTTGCCATTCTGCACGGAGCGCGGTGACCGCAATGACCAGAAGGTCTTCACCGATGCGTTCAATGCGGTTTTGGCGTCCTTGGTCGTCTCGAAGCGCCTGGCGATGCCAAATCATGGCGTAGAGCGTCGCGCGCGCGAGTCGCCGGCTCGCTCGTTCCACAAAGCGTAGCTTGGGGCGGACGTGTGGATGCTCGAACTCGGGCCTGGACGGCAGGCGCTTCGGCATCCATTGCCTCACGAACCAGGGAATGTACGTCGTGATCAGCCTCACGGCCGTCATGACCCGTTGCCAACCGGTCGCCCGCTCGTCGAAATACCGCTGAGCATGTTCGAGATGCATGTTGAGCGCTTCGCGGGCCACGAACGGGCGCAAGATGTCCGTGGCGCCCTCTCCAATCCGGTACATTTCGGCGTCCCTGACCAGTTGCTCGATGCCGAACGCCGGCTCGCCGCGCTGCCGCTTGGAATCCGCCGTTTCATATCCCATTCCGCCGAAGATCGTCTGAGCGTCTTTTAAGAACTGGATCGTGCACTCGGACGAGAAGATTTTCGCGATGGCCGCTTCCGTCCGGACGTCGTAGCTGTGCCGGTCGGCCATGCGCCACACGGCGGAAGCGAGCGCGTCCATCGCGAACAGCCGCGAGGCCATATGGCCGATGCGCATGCGCTGCGTGTGCCGCTCACCGAGGGGCTTCTGGAACGTGAGCCGGGTATTGGCCCGATCGAGCGTGGGCTGCCACGCCTGCTTGGCCATGCCCAGGCAGATGGCCGGGATGCTGACCGCGCGACCGACATTGAGAATGGTCAAGGCATATTTGAGACCGCGGCCGATTTCACCGATGAGATTCCCGGCGGGGATGCGGACATCGGTAAACGTCATGTGGGCGTTCTCGATGCCTCGACAGCCCTCGAACTGACACCGTTGCCGGATGCGGACTCCCGCACTCTCCATGTCGAGGATGAACGCGGTGTGAACGGATTGCTCCGCTCCCTTGCCTTCCGGGACAGGGATCCACACAGGACGCCCATCGCGCTGCTCGCGCTTCGCCGGCACCCGGGCGATCAACGTCACATAGCGGGCTATGGGCCCGTTCGTACACCAGAGCTTTTCGCCGTTGACGAGAAATGCCTCTCCGTCGTCTTCCAGCACGGCTTCGGTTCTGATGTTCGCGGCATCCGATCCGGTGATCGGCTCGGTGAGGGCGAAGGCCGATACGGCATGCCGCGCCACGATGGGAAGGTACTTCCGCTTTTGCTCGTCGCTGCCGAACAGCAACAGCGGCATCGCGATGCCGATGGACTGCGGCACCGCGACCGTCAATGACAGAATGTTGCTCCACCCGGCGATCAGCATGAGCGCCCGCCCGTAATTCGTGTACGAAAACCCCAGGCCCCCATACTCCTTGGGAATTTTCATCGCGAAGGCGCCCAGGGCGAAGAGGCCCTTGATCACGGAATCCGGGATCTTGGCCGTACGTTCGATTTCGTCCGGATCGACCTCTGTGATGAGGAACGTCTCGAGCCGAGGGCGAAACATTTCCCAGGCGTGCTTGTCTTCGGCAGATTCATCCGGAGCGAGGAGGAGCGAAAAATCGGGGGTCCCGGAAAACAGACCCGTCATGAAGCTCTGTCCGACAAGGCGCTCGCGAGCCTCTTCGATCCGCTCCAGTCCTTGAAACAGTTGGGCCATCGCTTCCTTACAATGCTGCCTGCTGCACCAGAGGCCGGTTCGGCGTTTCTTCGAACCGCGCCGTGAAATGCCGCAGCATCGGCGCCTCGTACGTCATCCTGAGACCGTGCATCTCCGCGCGCCGGCGGTGCAACTCAATGATGGATTCCGCCACATAGGTGATCTGCATATTCGTATAGACCCGGCGCGGAATGGCCAGGCGGACCATTTCGAGCTCCGGGTGGATGATGCGGCCGGTCGCGGGGTCCTTCTTCCCAAACATCACGGTGCCGATTTCCACTCCACGGATTCCGTATTCCCGATACAGGCCGACCGCCAGTGCTTGAGCGGGGAATTGGTCCTGCGGAATGTGCGGGAGAAATTCCTTGGCATTCAGATAGACTGCATGTCCTCCGATCGGTTTGAGGATCGGCACGCCGGCCTCGTCGAGCAACTCGCCCAGATACCGCACCTGGCCGACGCGAAATTTGAGATAGTCCTCATCCAACACTTCACGAAGTCCTCTGGCCATGGCTTCCAAATCGCGGCCGGCCAACCCGCCGTAGGTGGGAAACCCTTCGACGAGAATGAGCATGTTCGTAATGTCCTGCGCCCACCGATCGTCATTGAGGGACAGAAATCCCCCGATGTTCACGAGGCCGTCCTTCTTCGCCGACATGGTGCATCCGTCGCCGTAACCGAACAGCTCGTGAGCGATCTCGAAGATGGATTTCTCCGCATATCCGGGCTCCCGCTCTTTGATGAAAAAACAATTCTCGGCGAAGCGGCAGGCGTCGAAGAAGAGAGGAATGCGATAGCGGTTCAACAACGCTCTCGTCTGCCGGATATTGTCCATCGACACCGGTTGTCCGCCGCCGCTGTTGTTCGTGATCGTGACGAGGACCAATGGAATCTGTTCTCGGCCGACACGATTGATGATCTCTTCCAAGCGCCCAAGGTCCATGTTGCCCTTGAACGGCGATTCGTCGTGCGGGTCATAGGCCTCTTTCACCACGGCATCGAGTGCGTGGGCTTGCTGGTGTTCGATATTGGCGCGCGTGGTGTCGAAATGGATATTGTTCGGCACGCACATGCCCGGCTTCACCACGGTGGAGAACAACAAATTTTCGGCCACGCGGCCCTGATGCGTCGGAATCACGTTCTTGTAGCCGAAAATGGACCGGACCACGGTCTCAAAATGATAGTAGTTCTTGCTGCCGGCGTAGGATTCGTCTCCGAGCATCAACCCGGCCCACTGCTGATCGCTCATGGCCGAGGTCCCGCTGTCGGTCAAGAGGTCCACGTAGACGCTGTCGGCCGGGATCCGGAACAGGTTGTAGCCGGCTTCGCGCAGCACGCGGTCTCGCTCTTCGCGCGTGGTCCGCCGGATCGGCTCCACGACCTTGATCTTGAAGGGTTCGGACGGAAACTTCATTTGAATGACCGCTTGAAACGCGCCAACTCTGTTTTGAACGCCTGCGGCCCCGAGTATTCGAAGACGTATCGCGTCATGTCGAACAAGGGGGCGGGGTCGAGGTCGCGCAGCAGATCGGGGTTCCACGTGATCTGCAACTGGTTGATCATCGTGATCGGCGTGGGAGTCCCGACCACGCCGAGGGCCATCTGCCCGTAGGATTGAGAAAAGATCAAAATTTCCCGATCGAAGATCGCGGCGTTGAGATCCCGCGCCGCGCCTTGGCCTTTGTAATCGCTCTCGAAACGTGAAAACGCCGGAGACCGATCCAATTCTTCACGGAATGCGTAAAAAATATTGATGCCGGTCCGCTGCTGATCGTCCATCACTTGGACGGCGTCCGTGACGACGGCTTCCTGCTGCATCTGCTCGCGTGTGAGGACCAGCAGCCGGCGAATGACCACTCCGCGCTTGGCCGCCGCCTGATTGGCCAGGAGATAATTCGGGTACAGGGCCTCGCCCTTCTTCCAGATATTCCACCGCTCCATCACCGCGTCGATCGAACGTTCGGCCGTCTGAACGAGCCGGACCGCCTCGGCGTTGGCTTCGGCCCCTTCGTACGTCAGCGTTTGCGTCTCGAGCTGGCGTAACTCGCGTCCGATGGCTTCGACCTTTCGCGGAATGTATTTGGGACTCTTCGGGACGTGGAGCATGACGTCCACGGCCGTCAATGCCAACGTCCAATATTGTTTGGCCGACGCCGGCGCTTTGTCTTTCTGCGCGATCAGAAGGAGCTCGACGGGGTTCTTGTCGAGCAGCTTCGCAATCTTGATGCAGAGCTCCGGTTTGGGAATCTTCAGTCCTCGGCGGATCAAGTTGGCATCGGGCTGCGCAATCCCCAATTTTTCGGCGAGCGCGTAATCGCTGCCGAGGTCGTATCGTTGCTTGATCGCCTCGAGATACGCGGCAATGTCGGACATACGGCGGTTCTTCCACGCGTCGGTCACCGGACCGCCCTCGTCATGCGGCGTGGTGATGCCATGCATGCGACCGGCGGCGCGGAGGAGTCTCCCGCCGGTCCAAACCCGTCCAGAATCCATGAAGATAATCGAGGACGGCAGTAACCCCCACACGAAAATCTTCCTTGTCCCGATCGGACATGCCGGCCGGATTCATGCTCTGTGCGGCCTCCACCGCATGTTCCATGGCCTCCTCGTGAGTGGATTCGAGCTGGCGATGAAACGTGAAGTAGGTGACGTCGAGA
>DATFDJ010000072.1:0-11449 GCA_035252115.1 Nitrospira sp.
TTGGTACGTCTCGGTGATCCGCGACGCCGCGTCGCCCTCCCAAGACATCGTCGGAGGCGGCGTGATCGAACGGTGTGAGCTGAACGATTGCCTCATCGTCCTGGATGCGCGACTGACTTGCTCGGTGCAGACGGTGAAGGAGAACGCGCGCGCCGGATTCTGGTACGACGCGATGGGATGCCTCTGCACGTTGATCGATGCCGACCCCAAGGATGTTTCGCTGAGAAGAATTCGCGCCGCCCTGCTGAAGCAAGTCGGCCTCAACGGCGTGGCTGAATGGGATCTTCGCTCGATCCAAGTCATCAACAAGTAGTCTTCCACCGTCGATTGCTTCTTCTCTCCTCTCCCTTCTCCTTCACTTCTCTTTCTCTTTTACCTCTCCCCGTTGGGGGAGAGGAACGGTGAGGGGCAGTCATGTAAATCAAATTGGATTCAGCGTCGAATCATTTTTGATTCAGAGTAGACCCACGCGGGTAAATTTTTTCGGCGGATGCTTCTTCAAATACTGCGAAATGCCTCCATCTCAATCGACACATCATCCATTCCTTAATGGCATAGGGTTTGCTGAAATGTTTCTTGTGTTGCGTCTCTTGCCATCTCCCCCACGGGGGAGAGGAGGCGGTGAGGGGCTGGGGTTGCGGAACGCGTGCCCCGGCTGAAGAAGAGAGGACGTATCCCATGACTCAAGAATTGGTGATCGGAGTTCTCCTCACAGGACTGGTCGGCTTGATCTGGGCCATGACTGTAGCGCTGTTCTGGGGCGATCAACCGGTGACTCGCGACTCAGGAAAGGGGTCAGGAACCATTTGCGCAGAGCGCCCACAGGGTCGTTCCGACTCAGGAACGGGGTCAGGAACCATTTGCGCGCAGCGCCCAGAGGGTCGTTCCGACAAATGGTTCCTGACCCCCTCAGAGCTCGCCGTCCCCTCAACCGATAAAGATTCCGCGACCGGCTCCTCGCTGGCCGCCTGATGATTTTGTTTGCCATGCCATCTTTGCCCGAAACCGCTCATCTGGACGCACACGTGAACGGACACAACGGATCGTCTCTGGATCGGTTGCATCGCGGCGTGCGGAAACAACGGGTGACGATTACGCTGTCGCTTGATCTATTGGAACGCCTCCGGAATGCCGTGTATTGGACAGGTCACGGCACGCTCGCCTGTTTGATCGCAGAGGCGCTCGACAATGCCGTCTCGCAAATGGAGGACGTCAACGGCGGGCCCTTTGCCAAACGGCTCGCTCCGTTGAAGCGGGGACGGCCGAAATTGCGGCCCCGGTGCCTCACCGAGAACGGCTCCTGATAGTCTAGCGCCGTTCCCCTCTCACCGAAGTTCTACGCACAGTCCCCTCTCAATCTTCCTTTTTTTCTTCTTTGCAACAGACCTTCAGCGGCTCTCGCTGGTGCCTCCTAAGTGTTTGTCTCAAGCATAGGTCTTGCTTTTCAATGTCATTGAGGACCTTATGAGCAGCCAGACGCCTGCCTACTCGATTCTCGTCGTCGAAGACAACCCGGATATCGTCATCGGGTTGCAGGACTTGTTGCAGCACGACGGGTATGCAGTCTCCATTGCCGGAACCTGCGCCGAGGCGCTGGCGCAGATCCGCGCCCGCCGCTTCAATGCCGTGTTGCTCGATCTCCAACTTCCTGACGGCGATGGGACGGATGTCCTCAAGGAGATGCAGCAACTCGATGCCACCGTGCCGGTCGTGATTTTGACCGCGCATATCTCGCAAGAGCGCACGGTCGGATCATTGATCAAAGGGGCGTTTGGGTACCTGACCAAGCCCTATAACCGAGAAGAACTGCGGCAAACGCTCCGGCGCGCTGTCGGTGTGAAGGAACTGGCGGTCAAGGCCGAGCGTGCCGAGCATTTGCTCATCGAGAGCGAGGACCGCTTCCGCTCCTTGGTGGAATCGGCCACCGATGCGATCGTCCTGGCCGACGGCCAGGGAACGATCCTTTCTTGGAATCGAGCGGCCTCGGTGCTCTTCGGCTATGCGTCTGAAGAGGCCGTCGGACAACCGCTCACGATTTTGATGCCGATTCGCTATCGCCAACGGCATCAAGAAGGGATTGCCCGCATGGAGTCCACGGGAAAGAGCCGGGTCATTGGCTCGGTCATCGAGCTCCATGGGTTGCGGAAAGATGGTATGGAGTTTCCCATTGAATTGTCCCTGGCCACGTGGAAGACGAGCGCCGGGAGTTTCTACAGCGGCATCATTCGGGATATCTCGCAACGGAAACAGACCGAGCAGGCGCTGAAGCAACTCGAGCATCAACACACGTTGATTCTCGATCAGGCCGGGGAAGGCATCTACGGCCTCGATCTGAGCGGACGCACCACCTTCGTCAATCCCAGCGCCGCGTGGATGCTGGGGTATCAAGTGTCCGAATTGATCGGCCAGCCGATGCACGAAATCCTGCACCATACGCGCGCCGATGGCAGCCCGTATCCGCGCGAAGCCTGCCCCATCTATTCGGTGATGCACGACGGGCTGGTCCATCGGGTGGAGGACGACATCTTTTGGAAAAAGAACGGAACATCCTTTCCGGTGGAATATGTGAGCACGCCGATCCAAGAAGGGCGGGAGATCGTCGGCGCGGTCGTGGTCTTCCGCGACATGACGGAGCGCCGGCAAGCGCAGCGCGCGGTGGAGGACAGCCAACGACGCTTTCGTCAGTTGGCCGAACATATCAACGAGGTGTTTTGGATCACCGATCCCGTCAAGAGCCAGATCGTGTACATCAGCCCGGCGTACGAACGCGTGTGGATGCGCTCCTGCGAGAGCCTCTATGCGAGCCCGCATTCGTGGCTGGACGCCGTTCATCCCGAGGACCGTGAGCGTGTCCGGGACGCCGCGTTCACGAAGGAGACGCTCGGCACGTACGACGAAGAGTATCGCATCGTCCGCCCGGACGGCTCGGTCCGATGGATTTGGGACCGCGCCTATCCCGTGCATGACCGTGACGGTCGCGTGTATCGCATCGTCGGCCTGGCGGAGGACATCACGACAAAAAAGGAAGTCGAGGCCGCGCTCCGTGCCAGCGAAGAACGGCTGGAGCTCGTGATCCACGGATCGAACGACGGATTCTGGGACGGACGCGCGCTGCCCGATCGACCGTGGTATTCACCCGAGACGCCGGTCTGGTATTCTCCCCGGGTCAAAACCATGCTGGGATACAGCGACGCCGAATTTCCGGATGTCTTGGAGAGTTGGACGTCCCGGCTCCATCCCGGCGATCGCGAGCGGGTCTTCGAGGCCCTGCGTGCCCATATCGAGCAGCGGATCCCCTATGATGTGGAATACCGCCTGAAGACGAAGCAGAACGACTATCACTGGGTGCGCGCACGGGGACAGGCGGTCTGGGACGCCGGCGGTCGCGTCGTCCGGATGTCGGGATCGCTGCAATCGACGATGGATCGCCGGCGCGCCGAGGAAGCCGCGCGCCGCGGCGAGCATCTGTTGCGCACCTTGGCAGACAATACGACGGCGGTCATCTACATCAAGGATGTCGAAGGACGGTTTCTATTGGTGAACCGCCGTTTCCAAGAATTGTTCCGCCTGCCGGCCGAACAGATCATTGGACGCACGAACCACGACATTTTCCCGGCAGCCATCGCCGACGCGTTCCGTGCGAACGACCTCGAAGTCCTCACCAAGAAGCGTACGATCGAGTATGAGGAATCGGCCCCCCTTCAAGACGGCCTCCATACCTACCTGTCCATCAAATTTCCGCTCTGCGACGAGTCGGGCGAGGTCTATGCGACCTGCGGCATTTCGACCGATATCACCGAACGCAAACGCATGGAAGAGGCGCTCCGGACCCATGACGCGCAGCTTCGATTGGCCCTGAAAGCGGCGGACGTCGGCATCTGGAACTGGGACCTGTTGACCGGCCGCTTGTTTTGGTCCTCCCAGGTGAGCCGTTTCTTCGCCATGGATCGTGCCGGGGAATCGTTGACCGTGAAGGATTGGCTGGCGCGCGTCCATCCGGATGAGCGCGACGAATTCGGAGCCGCCCTCATCCGTGTCAAAGAACAGCGAGGCGACGACGTGCTGCTGGGCCATCACGTGCTCTGTCGGGACGGTACCGTGCGGGGGGTCGTCTGGACCGGACAAATCATGCGGGACCGCAGCAAGCAAGCGATTCATATTCTCGGGACGTTCGGGACGAGCGATGAGCGGAATGATCACGAACCGAATATTTATTCTCCATGGACCGGCATGTAATGGGGACTGACACCCTTCTGCGCGTCCGCGCGTGGTGTCTGCAAGGGGTCAGGAACCATTTGTCTTCAGGACCCGTAGGGCGCTGCGCGCAAACGGTTCCTGACCCCGTCCTACGTGAGAGGGGCGCGCGGCGATGAGGCGAACCCAGTGATTGGCGTCGTGTTCTCCATGCGATCGGCGGTGATGCTGACGGCCTCGCTGGCCGTCGTGTGTGGAATCGGTCCGTCGATGGGCGATGGCACGGGAGCCGCTCAAACCGAGATCGTTATCCTGAAGACCTCCAACATTGCGGCCTACGAACAGGCGGTGGAGGGATTCAAAGCGACGGCTCCGTCGAACGCGGTGTATGCCGAATACGACATCCAGGGCGACCTGGAACAAGACAGGAAATTGATCCGCAAGGTTCGCGCCTCGGATCCTGCGCTGGTCGTCGCCGTCGGCCTGAAAGCGGCGCTGGCCGCGAAGGCCGAAATCGCCGACATCCCGGTGCTCTATATGATGGTCCTGGATCCGCTGAAACATAATCTCTCGGCGCCCAATATGACCGGCATCCTGCTCGAAATTCCGGTCGATCGCCAACTCAAGCTCATTCATTCGTTCCTTCCCGGCAAGAGCAAGCTGGGGGTACTCTACGATCCCCGCCGGAGCGCCGCCAAGGTGAAGGAGGCCGAACATCAGAATGGCGCGCACACCATGACGGTTCAGGGATTTCCGGTCGAAAATGAAAAGGACCTGCCTCATCAGTTGCGCTCGCTCGTGGGTCCAGGCACCGCGCTCTGGCTCATGCCGGATTCGACCGTGCTGACGAACGAATCGATCGGATTCATCCTGGCCACGTCGTTGGAGCATGCCGTCCCGGTCATCGGATTCTCTCCGGAATTGACCCGCCTCGGCGCGCTCATGAGCTTGTCGGTCACCTATACGGAAATCGGTCGGGAAACCGGATTGTTGGCCAAGCGGATTCTCGGCGGAGAGCGGCGGCCCTCCAAGCCCATCCCCGTCGACAAGCTGAAGATTACGGTGAATATGAAGACCGCCCGCTTCCTTGGGATTGAATTTCCTGCGGATGTCGGTCACCTTATTGACGAAACCTATTGAGGTCCTCATGGCAACGCGACTCTCTCCGGCCGTGACGACGCCTCCTCCTCCTCTCGCCAGGGGACGCTTCATCAGTCTGCGGGCGAAATTTCTCCTGTTCTTCAGTCTCATTTTGATCGTGACCTCATCGACGTTGAGTTGGTATTTCATCCAAACGCGGCGCGCGTCCATGACGGCCGAACTGCAGGAACTCGGCTCGATTCTCTTGACCAGCCTGGTGAGCAACGGCCAATTCCGTTACGGCGCGCTGATTGCCGAGGATCGGGCGACGCTCCGGCAGTTCGTCGAAAGCCTCATGGCCGTGGACGAGGTGGTCTATGTCGTCATCCGAGGTGCCGACCATATGATTCTTGCCCAACAGAATAAGCTCGTGAAAGAGTCCTCCGGCAGCCTGACCTTCTCTCAAGAACGGCGCTTCTATCCCGACGAACACATCGCCGATGCGCTCTATGGGACTCGGATCACCGCGCCGCGTCTGACCCTGGTGAGACTCTCTCCGGACAAAGTCCTCGTGCCCGCGGACCATGCCGGGTCCGTCGGATGGACTTCCCTGTTCGAGTCCAACCTGTACGATGTGGCGCTCCCGGTCCTTCGCAAACCGGCCACCGATCCGTCGCAATCTCCGCTCCCATATCAATTCGACGAAGCCTCTCCTCGAGTCTCGCGACCGGACGGCTCGACACACTTGGGCGTCATCCAGATCGGCCTCAGCGATGCGGCCATCATGCATACCGTGGTCGGGATGGTGAGAAACGTCGTCATCCTCACGGCGTTTTTGATCGGCGCCGGCATCCTCGGCGCGCATGTCCTCACACAACGCATCACCACGCCGTTGCGCAGTCTCGCCGACGTGGCCCGCCAGCTCACCGAAGGCAGGTCGCCGCCTCCCCTGCGTCCTTCCAGCAACGACGAAGTGGGACAGTTGACACGCACCTTCAACTTGATGGCCTACGCGCTGCACGAGCGGAATGTGGCGATCAACACCAACATGGATACGATTCGGCGCCAGATCAGCCAACTGACGACCGTGCACCAAACCAGCGCCGCCATCGCGCGCACGCTCGATCTGCATGAATTGCTGGATACCGTGCTGCAATTGCTGATGACGAATTTGAAATTCTCCCGGATGGTCCTAATGCTGCGGCACGAGGACGGAGAAGTGGCCTACGTGGCCCAGGTGGCCGGCGTGCCCGAGGATATCGCGGAGGCCGCCCGCTATTTGACGATTCCCATCCGGGAAGACGATTCCATCACCGCCGAGCTGCTGATTCATGCGAAACCGGTCCTTGTCGGCGACATCGCGGCCGTGGCGCATCGCATGCATCCCGAGACCTTCCAACTCGCCACCCGCATCGGCGTGACGTCGTTCGTGTGTGTCCCGTTACAGAGCCACAACGAGACGCTGGGCTTTCTGGGAGGAGACCGCGGCGCGCATCCCTGCTCCACCGAGGATTTGGACATCCTGCTGACGATCGCGGGGCACGTGGCGTCGGCCATCGACAACGCCCGCACCTACGCACACCTGGCGCAGTTGACGCAGCATCTCGAATATCGCATCGAAGAACGGACACGCGAGCTCTCCGTGGCCAACGAGCGATTGAAGGACCACGATCAGCGCCGGTCGGTCTTTTTCTCGGTGGCGTCTCACGAGCTGCGGACTCCGATGACGGCGATTCGCAGTTTCGCAGACAATATGCTCGACGGTGTGGCCGGCCCCCTCACGGAACGGCAGACGACGTACCTGACGCGCATCGGTCACAATCTCAACCGGTTGACCCGGATCATCAACCAGTTGTTGGATTGGTCCCGCATCGATCTGAAACGGGAAACGTTGAACCTGGAACCCGTCTGCGTCAGACAGATCGCCGGTTTCGTGGCGGAGAGCCTGAGAACGGTGGCGGTGGATAAGCAGATCGCGCTCGACGTGACGGGCTCCGACGATTTACCCGCTGTGGCGGGCGACCGGGACAAGATGGAACAGATTTTCTGGAATTTGATCGGGAATGCCGTCAAATTCACGCCGGCCGGCGGGCGGGTGATCGTGGAGGCGGCGCTGAACACCGAGGGCCAGGTGCAGGTCTGTGTGGCCGATACCGGGTGCGGGATCGAAGCGGAGCACCTCGATAAGATCTTCAACGAATTTTCCAAGGTGCCCTCCCCGATCCCCAATTCCCAGGGGGCGCAACTCGGTCTGTTCATCACCAAAAATCTGGTCGCCCTGCATCACGGCACTATTCGCGTCGAAAGCGACGTGACTGCAGGCACTCGATTCTATGTCGCCTTTCCCGCCGCCGCGGGGAACGAACGGACGTGCGAACACTAATGTCTGTCTGGTCTATTTGGTTTATTTGGTCTGTCTGGTCTATCTGCTCCCACGGCTTCACGACTAGATAGACCAGACAGACGAGATAGACTATATAGACCAATCAAAAGGTGACCCATGCGCGCCAAGATCCTCATCGTGGACGACGATCCGGATATTCTCCTGGGACTGGAAAATCGGATCACCTGGATGGGGCACGATCCCATTACGGCCGACAATGGGAAAGACGGCTTGCGCATGATCGAGCATGAGCAGCCGGATCTCGTCCTGCTCGACATTCAACTGCCGGTGTTTTCCGGGCTGGAGATTCTGCAACAGATCCGCGAGCAGACGGATAAGGAACGCAGCACCGACCCGGACTCATCCGTCATGGCCCCGATGAACCCGCCCATCATCATGTTGACGGCCTTCGGCACGATCGAGCGCGCGGTTCAGGCCATGCAGCTTGGGGCGGTCGATTTTGTGACCAAGCCGTTCACCGGCGAGCACCTGACGGTGGTGATCAACAAAGCGTTGTCCACCATCTCACTGCGCCGGCAAGTCCGCATCCTGCAGCAGGAGGTCGGCGACCGGTACGGCTCCATCGTCGGCGAGAACCCCAAGCTGATGGCGCAACTGAAGCTCGCCAAACAGGCCGCCGCATCCAACGTGACGGTGTTGATCCTGGGCGAAACGGGGACCGGGAAGGAAGTCGTGGCCCGGGGGATCCACGACTGGAGTCCCAGAAAAGATAAGCCCTTCGTGGCCGTCAACTGTGCCGCCATTCCCAAAGAACTGCTCGAAAACGAATTGTTCGGTCACGAAAAGGGCGCCTTCACCGGCGCGGTGAAGCGTGAACCGGGCAAGATCGAAATCGCCGAAGGCGGCACCGTGTTTCTGGACGAAATCGGCGACATGTCGCTCTCGATGCAGAGCCATCTGCTGCGGGTCCTTCAAGACCAGACGTTTTATCGGGTCGGCGGCACGCAATCCGTGAAAACCGACGTGCGTTTTCTTGCGGCGACCAACCGCGATCTCAGACAGGCGATCGCGCAGGGGACGTTCCGGGAGGATCTGTACTACCGGCTGGAAGTGATCAGCGTCACGCTGCCTCCGCTCCGCGAACGGATGGACGATATTCCCGCGCTCGCGCGCTACTTCCTGTCCCGTTCCGCCGGCAAACTGGGCGTGCAGAAGCGTGCCTCGCTCAGCGCCGCATCCTTGAAATTGTTGAATGAGTATCACTGGCCCGGCAACATCCGGGAATTGGAGAACGTCCTCACCCGCGCCTACATCCTGTCGCCGCACGAGGTTATCGAGCCCGAGTATCTGCATTTGTCGAGACAGGCGGCGACGCCTGCGGCCGAGAGCGCTGTCGCCACCGCTTCACGGCACTATCACGACATGATGGAGGCCTACAGCCGGTGGATCATCGAGGAGGCGTTGAAACGAAACGAATGGAATCAGACGAGGGCCTCGGAAGAACTGGGCCTGCAACGCACCTACTTCACCAAACTCTTGCGACAGAAACAGATCTGCGGACGGCCGCCGAAGAACGGGCTACCGGCCTGATCGGTGAGCCGCACGACAGTGCATGACGTCGTTGCACACCGTCGCTGCAGTTGTTGCGAGGTTCGGCTCGCGGTTTTTCGCCATTCCAATCGTTACGGCATCACTGTCAGTGGACAGGTCGCCTATCGCTCGGGTATCATTCTTCACTTGACCCTCAGTATCCATAGTATCCATGCAATGGCGGTGTAGCTCAGTTGGTAGAGCAGCGGACTCATAAGCCGCATCTCGCTTCTCCCCTTTACCCGCAAACCTCCACATTCCTCAAGAGAATCGCGGCATCCAGCGCGGTTCCCCGTTTTCCAACATCCGATCCATTCCCGCCACAACCGACCAGTTCCGGTCTTTTGGTGAACATCTGGTGAACACTTCAAAGGAGACAGAAGAGAGTGAAATGGGGCAAGTGCGTCGCAGTAGACCTCGTGTCCGCTTCGGGCCTGAGAACTTATTCATGGTCTGATAGCGACCTTCAATACCCCGTCCAGCCGTTCACCGAAAATGCGATAGCCCTCTTTGATGTCATTGAGCGAGAACCGATGCGTGAGTAGTGGTGTGAGATCGACGCGCCCGCGCCTCACCACTTCGATCAGCCGTCTCATCCGTTCCTTGCCGCCGGGGCATAGAGTGGTAACAATCCGATGGTCCCCCAGCCCCGCGGCGAAGGCCTCGTAGGGCATTTGCAACTTACCGGAATACACACCAAGGCTCGATAGCGTACCGCCCGGCCGCAAACAGCGCAGCGCATTCTCAAACGTCTGTTGGGTACCCAGCGCCTCGATCGCGACATCTGTGCCGCCACCCGTCAGCCGCCTGATCTCGGAGACCACATCGACTTCGCGGTAATCCAGGACCACATCGGCACCCATGCGTCGCGCCATCGCAAGCCGAGTCTCATCGCCGTCAATTCCGATCACGAGCGCCGCGCCCATGAGCTTTGCCCCCGCAGTCGCACAGAGCCCAATTGGGCCCTGCGCAAAGACGGCGACCGAATCGCCGATCTTCACTCCGCCCGACTCCGCTCCGCTGAACCCGGTCGAGGCGATGTCGGCCAGCAGGACGACCTGCTCATCGGTCACTTCATCGGGAATCTTCGCAAGATTGCCTTGCGCATAAGGCACCAGCAGGTAATCGGCCTGTGCGCCGTTGATGGTGTTGCCGAATCGCCACCCACCGATAGCCTCATAGCCTTGACCATGGCCGCACTGCGATAACTGGCCTGACAGGCACGCGCGGCATTGGCCGCAAGGCGTGATGGCGCCAACGAGTACGCGGTCGCCAATCTCGTAGCCGATGACCCCCGGCCCCAGCTCTTTGATCACACCCACCGGCTCGTGGCCGATGATGAGACCCGGCTTCACTGGATATTCCCCCCGTACGATATGGAGGTCGGTTCCGCAGATCGTCGTCAACGCGATGCGGATCACTGCCTCGCCGATTCCAGCATGTGGCCGTTCCACCTCTTCCAAATGGATGTCGTTGACTCCGTGAAACACGGTAGCTCGCATCTTTTCCATTGCACACCTCCTTCCGCCCCACCAAGTATCACCTAGACGGAGGCAAACGCCGTGACGTCAGTGTCTGTCCAGCTTCTATATGTCAGCTTTCTTTCTTGCTGCCTTCCAGATCTCCATGGCAATCAACGGCAGTATCCCGATGCCGAATGCCAGAAGCCAATGTTCGGGATCGAAGGGGACGACTTTGAAGATACCTTGAACTGGAGGCCAGAAGACAATGCCGGCCTGCAGCAGCGCGGACAACCCGACAGTGGCCAGCAGCGGCTTGTTCGTCCAGAGGCCGAGTTCAAAGATCGATCGGTCCTCGCTACGGTTGTTCAGGGCATGAAAGAGCTGCGCCAGGACCATCACCGTAAAGGTGAGAGTACGTGCTCGGTCCAGACTGAGGTCCATGCTGTAGAGGCAATACAAGAAAGACAGGAGCGTGATTACAGCAATGAAGGTTCCCTGAACAAAGAGTCTCAGCAAGCGCGTATGTGTAAGGAACCGCTCCTGCGGCGGCCGAGGCGGCCGTCTCATGAGACCTTCGTCCGCCGGGTCAACCGCCAAGGCCAGGGCCGGCAGGCCGTCCGTAACCAGGTTGATCCAGAGGATTTGCACCGGAAGCAGGGGGAGCGGGAGACCGAACAGCGTCGCGAGCAACATGAGCAGGATCTCGCCGATGTTGCAAGAGAGCAGGTACTGGACACTCTTGCGAATGTTGTCATAGATCGCCCGGCCTTCCTCGACC
>DATFDJ010000073.1:0-16679 GCA_035252115.1 Nitrospira sp.
TACGACTTGCCCGAACCTGAGAGCCCTTTGACGACACCGGACACTGGCTCATTCAATAGCCTTGACGTGAGCATCAAATACTCGACCTTTGCACAGCGCACTTCGCCTACCACACCGCACATCTGGACAGCTTGCCCGAACGTCGCGAGAACATTGGGTTCATATGCCAGCGCCGGAGGGGTGTGCAGGTGTGCAGCATCCGCAGAGGAGGTAATATGAGAAGGGGCAATTTTGCCGTTCAATGGCGCTTTCGACTTCTTCACCATCTCGGCAACGGCGCCGTTCATCGTCATCGATGCTGTAAGGGTTTCGACTTCACGCCGCATGCTGCCTCGCTCGTCGTTCTTCCCAATCCCGACAGCGCAGCCGATCCGCCACATCCTCAAGAAGCGATGCCCGTTGAAGATCGTGATGGGCGTGAGCCACGGCGCTGATGGCTTTGTCTAGCTCGTGGTCCATCCACTCCGAAATGTTGAGGCCGACCGCCGCCGAGAGCACGGCATGCCCACGTTCTCGGAGCGCATCGGCGTGAACATCGAATTGCAACGCGATGGTTCGCTTGTCGATCCGGGTGGCCGGCACGGTTCGGCGCCGTGCGACAGGCCCGGGCTCCTCATAGAACAAATCCCGGACGGAGATATGGAGTGCCTCGCAAATCTCCTGCACGGCACAGCCGGCCCAGCACCGGAGAAGTAAGCCTCGATCACCTTCAGCAATAGACAGTGATGGACTGTTGTCTTGATGCGCTGGACATCGTGCCAACCACTTGCCTGTGCTGCGTGATCGGACGCCGTCGAGTCGGTGGAGAAGATCGGCGGCCGTCATTGGTCACCTTTTTCATTCGTCCTGTGCTCGTCTCGGACGGACTCTTGTTCTTGGATCGCGCGCGCTGCTGCCTCACGCAGAGAGCGGCGTATCGCTTCTGCTGGTAGGACATTCCAGTGAACGGCCAGGAACTTCGCTGCGGCTCGCTCGAAGTCATCCAACCGAATGGAGATGGCACTGTGTCGCTTCATGCGCGACACACTAACGCAGATGGTGAAAGATGCGATTCCCTAAAAAGGGATTGATGCAGCGGGGGTAATAGGTAGAATACAAATACCTAAGTATTTTCAAGTGATAATTCCGATGTGGTGCTATCACTCCAGCATTCATCGAGGAGATTATGCCCGGGTGGAGTGATATCGCCTCCACGGAATGCAGTTTCAACAAAATCCATGGCGCTCGCCCGCTTTGGGTTTTGAATACGGCCCTCATCATTCTTCACTGGCCGGTACTCTCGGACGAAAATTCTGAACAGTCGATGAATTACGAATCGAACCGCGTGCTTCTTAGGGCGATGATTCGTCCGTGTTCCCCGATTGGCTTTCCTCAGAACCAGCTCGATTTTCTGCACGACCAAACGATCTATGTCTTGTCTGAGTTGAGCATAATCTTCATCCAATTCCTGTTTGGCCCGGTCGGTTATGTTATCGATCCAGTCAATCAGGGTTTCAGCCCTAACCAGACCTTGGGGAAGCTCAGTCGCGATATTCGCCAGCTCTGGCTCACCATCAAGGCGCTTCACTAGGTTGGGGAAATCGCCGAGCAGCCGCTGGATATCTGTGATCATGCGGCTGATCGCCTCACCGTCCGTTTCTTCGTCCAACCCCACGTCGAAGAGCAAGTCTTCGCGCACCGTTTCATCGAGCGTGATGGATGCGCCTCGCCAGGCGGATTCAGGATCAATTCTTTTGGCTTGTGCTCTCGGCATGTCCCCTCCTCATAGGGCCTCGCTGAAGAATGGCCCGCCGCCCGCGAGGTCGAGCGGCATCGCGTGAGGGATCAGCTCACGGTTAGGGCCGGTGGACCTATATCACAACTCCGCTATGTCTTTGTAGTAAGCAAATCTGTTGACTATCCTCTTACCCCTTCGCTAGGCTCGCACTCTTCATACGGAGGTTGATTATGTGGCAACTACTCGCGGGAATACTTTTGGCGTTTTATTCGATGAACCTCAGCGCCTGTGCCAGTAGCGGCAACCCAGCCGTAGCCGATCCGGCGCGCGTCTCCCAGATTCAACTGAATGTGTCCACGAAAGAGGATGTGCAACGGTTGCTGGGCCAACCGAACAGCATGTCCAAACACTCAGGCGGGTACTACGCTATCCCCGGTCTGAAGACTTCCGCCGCGCTCACGCCGATCGAAACCTGGAACTATACGCATCTCAATGTCCAGGTCGATCCCGCGACGTTCATCCCCGTCGTGGGACTTTTCGCGGGGGGTGCCAACTCCAACCTCAATTCGCTCACCGTCGTGTTCGATGAGCAGGGCATTGTCCGGCACATTTCTTCGACACAAACACAGGGACGATCTGGCATGGGTGCCGGATCATCGAACCCGACAACGCCCGCGAACTCACCGAGCGACGAAGACCAAAGCGGCTATTCGTATCGGCAGAAAAAATAAAGACGGCGTATCATTGAATAGGCAGCGCCAATCTAGGATAGGATGTTCGACATTACGCTATCAGGATCATGCTTGCCTTCATCGATGAAGCCGGTGATACCGGCCTGAAGACTGACCAGGGGTCGAGTCGGTACTTTGTGGTGGCCCTGGTTCTCTTTGAGGATCACGCCGAAGCAATCAGTTGCGACCAGCGGATCGGGCTCCTTCGTCAGGAACTGGGCTATCCAGAGCATTTCGAGTTTCACTTCGGACACAACTCAGACCGCCTCCGCAAGCGGTTTCTGGAAGCGGTCGCCCCGTACAACTTCTTCTATTTCGGCTTTGCACTGAACAAGGACCGAGACAAACTCTGGGGGCCTGGGTTCCAGGTCAAGTCGTCACTCTACAAATTCACGTGCGGGGTTGTCTTTGAGAACGCGAAGCCATATCTGTCAGATGCCATTGTGGTCATTGACGAAAGCGGGACCGATACATTCAGACAGCAACTAGGCAAGTATTTAAGCAGGCGGGCTAGAGATTCAGACGGACGTGCCCTTATCAAAAAGGTGAAGATGCAGAGATCGGCGTCGAACAATCTTTTGCAACTGGCGGACTATGTGGCGGGCGTCGTTAATCGGAAGGTGCAGGGGAAGAAGGATGTCTCGGAGTATTATCGATATATTGCAGCGAAGGAAATGCTTCTGAGGGTTTGGCCAAGCCCGTAAAAATAATGCGGCCCAACCCCTACTCCTTTCGGAGACGCACCCCATGAAGGGGACTAGTCAGGGTTGGGCCATTTCCAAGCATTATGCTACGCCGTGTATCAGGGCCTGTCAATACATATCAATACCTATTGATACCTGATACCTTTGAATAGCTATGGCTTCGTTCACACCAACGTAAACACCGGCCGCGTTCCCGATGCCGGCGGGATCGGCAGAGCAGAGCGCCTGCCACGGTCATAGTAGTACTTCCCGCATTCTTCGACCCAGGCGATGTAATCACAGAATGTCGTGGCCGCCCCTTCTGCTTCAGCGTAGGGACCGCCGACCATATGCGGTTCCGATCCGAAACACAGCCAGACTCGCCACAGCAGATCATCGGCCGACTGGGCGATGAAGATGACGTGTTCCCATTCATTGCGGATGGCGCAAATTCCTTGAGCCTGTAAGGCCGGTGGAAGTTCGCTTACATCCGTGATAATGCCCTTCTGCCCAAAACCGTCCCATTGATCCATTGCCCCCTCCTGGTTTGAATGCCCACTAGACCCTCTCTGTGATGCCATACTCTAGGCACCTGGCTGCCCATGGCTCAGACGATAGACCGCCTTCCGTCCCTCTTCGATAGGTCAAATTCTCCATTTCTACAATCAGACATCATGCGGCGTGGATGATTCAGGGGTAGCGAGCATGTCAGTCAGAGTTTTTTTGACCGGCTTCGCTCGCCGTTCTAAGCCAAGGTCCTTCATGTAGCGAGCCAGCGCATCGGCCAGTTGCTGCCGCTGAAGCACGACGGGATACACGGATCGCTTCCGGCTATTGATCAGGCTTGATTGCTGAAGCAGCCACACATCTAGACTGTCCAGCAACAGCTTTGTCTTCGTCGCCATGTCGATGATGGACAATTCCATGGCCGACACTTCACCCTTACCGCCCAAGTCGGCGATCAGTTCGGACCGCCAGGCGTCCAAGGCCTTGGCCACGCCCGTTCGCCCGTCTATCGCCCGGTCACCGAACTGTTTCAAGGCCGCTTTGGCCGCGTACAGGCCAGACTTCTTGTAGCCCCGCCGGGACTTCGTACCCGTTTCTGGCATGATCTCGGCTGGTAGCACCGTGGTAGCATGGCTTATAACGTCTTGATTATCCATGCCGTTTTCTCATTCTGCGAACCAGTAAACCGCGGGTCAAGAGAGCCTTTATGGGCGGTTCTGCCGCTGTCTTTTCTCGACTTGGTCCTCTACCCGGCTTCTGATACGTTACCGGCCCATGAAGAAAAGCCTGTTTAATCGAGAGAACATTGAGAAAACCGTCAGGCTCGTGCCTCGACCCACGATGAACGGAAAGCTGATAGTCAGATCGCGAAACTCGTGGATGATTCTCAAGGACGATGACGAAGGCATCGAGATCCTGAACAGGCAGACCAATCATGGGGGCAAGATCCCGTTCGACAGCATGCGTGAATGGCGAGAGCCAGACATGGTCATCCTGTCTGCACAGCTGAATCTTGGCAAAGAGGGGGCGTTCGAACTCACGCCGTTCGTCGATGGCCATGAGACCGAAATGATCACCGAGGAAGAAGAGGTCCTTCCCGAGCGCCTCGCCTTTGTCCAAGACCAACTGAAGAAGCTCACAGACAATGAGACCAAATTGCTTACCGAACTGGTGATCAGAGAAAAAATGACATGGGGAGAGATCCAGCAATTTTGCCGTTCTCTTGGCATGGTAGACACATTTGAAATGCACAACTTTTTCGCTGTTATGATGAATAAGATTTCCTTGATGGAAAAAGATGACGTGAACAAGATTGCGTTCACCGCGAGGGTAAAGCCCACGTTCGTTCCCATACTTGAAAAATTCCTGCTCCCCTCTCAGAAGAACAAGGCTCATGCGTCCTCTTCGGCAATCGATAAAGAACATCCTTGAGACTCTTCTGCTACCACGCTGCTACCAGGAGAGGACAACTCACCCAAATCTATCGCCCGGTCTGAGGGGTACTGATTTATGGTTTCTTGTGGGGTTAGGTTGTCTGTGTGAGGATCAGAGCCAGTTCCTAAACCGCGGGTCGCACGTTCAATTCGTGTCGGGGGCACCAATTCATTTCAGGCCGGCATTGAAGCAGGCACTTCGGCGGAAACCGCGCTATCGCTATACATGTCCTCTTTGGTCGGCCACGCCAAGCAACGGGAGAGAAAATTCACCATGTGCCGCACCAAGCCGTGGAGTCTTAAGGTCCGGTTTGGGTCAACTCGTGATGGATGGCTCGCAGAATAACCGTCCCTAGGGCCGTTTGCCGTCTCATTGACATCCTTGTTGCAGCGGCCCATACTTCGGGTCCCGATTTTTTGCTGAGCAGGCCGATTGATATGCGGAATCCACCGCCGCACAGCCACAAAGGATGGACGCCATGTTGCCGTTACGCAAAGAACTTCACGACTATGCCAGAGCATGTGAAGAACTGCTCTCCGTCGATATGTATTCCCCTCGATATGTATTCCCCTCTGACGGAAGAAGAACGGGACCTCGTGCTCTATTACATCAACGAGATCGTCCAGAAGTACAGTCAACAACATAGCGGACGAAATCCCTATCCCACTGCGTAGAATCGGCAGACCGCTCGAATACCCGCCTCCAGAACTGAGGGCCAGGCAACTGCGCGAATGCAATCATTCCTTCGGCCAATAGTCGCGCTGAAAATCCTTCAATACTCCGTCGGGGGCGAACGTCAGACTCTTATTCCAACCCTGGGCTCCGCCGTATCCGCGCCACTCCCACGTCAACGTTTCTTCCCCATCAATGGTTTGTCTTCGCTTCGTCGGTCTCCCCCACTCATGCACATAATAGTCCTTCGTCTTCACACCGATGTCTTGTCGCATTTGGGTGTCAAATGCCTCCCAGCGTTGCTCCGCAGTGAGATAGCATCCGGCTGGAAAAAACATCGCAGCGACAAGAATAAGCTGCAGACTTATCTTTCGCATACGCCTCCCCTGTCGAACAATCTTCTTCAGGACTGTCTCGAAAATCATTTGCGCAATATGAAGGCACGCTACCTCCATTAATTTGGTTCAGCAGCTTTATACCATTATCCAGGGATTGAACAGGTCCGCCTCCTGCTGGCTGACCGATCGATCGGTCCCCTCCTTCCGGGGTACTCCCTTTAGGTCTTACCCCAACCGCGTCCCTTCGATATCTTTCAGACAGCAGCGCGGAACTTCATGAAACATATTAAAGGGAGTACACCATGAACTGTCGCCGTTGTCAGGGATGCATGACTCGTGATCATTTTGTGGATTTAATGGAAAGCGGAGGAGAGTGGTGGACAGTCAGTTGGCGTTGTATCAACTGCGGCTGGGTCCTGGACCCGGTGCTGGAACGGAACCGCCTGAAGCAGCAAAGCCACATGCCTGCGCTGTCGGGACCGGCCGTCCTTCAGCAGGATGACCGTGAGAACAACCTGCCGACACTCGACGTGGCAGCCTAAGTCCGTACTGGGGCGCGGGCTTTCGATGTTTTCTTGTCAGCCGATAGGCCCTCGGTTACACTTTGCCAACACACCATGGCACGAGTACGAGCAGAGCGGACGCGCTCCAAAGGCGCCATCCTTGAAGACCTCGCGCTTGGGATGGAACGCCTCCAAAGCCTTATCCCTCAAATCGAAGACTTGGGACGCGATGGTTTCCCGTATCTCGAAGGAGCACGGGCACGGACCGAACTGCAACTGAAGGAATGCATTCGAAAGGTATTCGGAGAGAAATCTCCGGAGTACGATTCCTACCGCAAGCATCGGGTGTCGGTGGAGACACCGGCCGATACCAAGCAAACTGTCGCGTTCATCAAAAGTCTCCTCGCAGCACTCGAGGACAGGAAACTCGAGATTCAAGGGCTGAAACCCACGCCGCCGACGCCCGTAGAACCACCGCCCGCTCCTGTGCAGCGCGCTCAGTTGGCGCTCGTCCCTCCGGCCGTACCGACTGCCCAGGTGACGATCTCTCCCGCGACACCGGTGACGCCGCCTCCGCTTACCATGGCGGTCGCCCTCACGACCAATGTCGATCTCGCTCAGTCGTCCGCGGTTTCGACGATCAAATCCTCATCGGCGCCCATCAATCAGTCCCCGACGCATGAGACCGTTTTGCCCCAAACGACATCAACCGCTTCGCCCTCGTCCGGTGCGTCTCAACCGTCCGTCGAACCCCCGCCGGTGACTCCAGTCCAAGCTGTCAGTACAGCCGAGCAGGAAGCGCGGTCCACCACTTGGGGATCCGTTTCCAAAATTGCAACACACGGGCAGCATCTCCGGTCTTCCGACACCCATAAAGCCGTCATACCCGAAGAACCGTCCGGTATAGTCAGCCCACCGGCAAGTTCGCTCACCGGCCATCCGTCGTCTGAAAAGCATGGGACGGTACCGATGGCCACACCATCGAATCGGCAACCCTCGCCGACATCGGGCACCGCCTCTCAGTTCTCGCCTTCCGATTCCTTGGAGATCGTGAAAGCGCTCTGCACACGCTTCCATTTGGTCGCGCGGCAA
Organism: Nitrospira sp.; assembly: GCA_035252115.1. GTDB lineage: Bacteria > Nitrospirota > Nitrospiria > Nitrospirales > Nitrospiraceae > Nitrospira_C. The sequence continues at coordinate 7,678 of DATFDJ010000073.1, forward strand.
TTGCGGCTGCGAGGCGAGTACCGGGCGACGCTGGATGTAGAAGACGAATTTGATGTGCAGGACTTGATCCATGCGCTGCTGCGGCTTCACTTCGATGATATTGAAACCACCGAATGGGTGCCCGGTTATGCGAACGGCGCGCCGCGCATCATCTTTCTGCTCAATGACGGCCGATTGGCTGTTGCCGTGAAAAAAACCCGCACCGGCCTCAATGCCAAGGACTTAGCCGAACAATTGCGGGTCGACATTGAATATTGCCGGACGCTGAAGCGCTGCTCGACGCTCCTGTGCTTCGTGTACGACCCTGAAGGACGCATCGGTAATCCGCGAGGGCTTGAAGCCGATCTCATGAGTATCAGCGATCAATTGACCGCCGACGTCTATGTGGCGCCGAAGTGAGGCCTTTCATGAAAAAAGCGAAGTCGAACGCCGCCCTTTCATCCATACCCAAATCCCCCTCCCCCATCGGTACGTTGACAGGCGCAGCGGGCATCCGCTACGTTGACCGGGAGCCCGCCATTCCGGCGGTTCCCTGCACCATCCATGCGCCTGTGGACGGCGGCGTTGTCATGGCAGATCGCGCCTATGTCTTGATTCACGTACTGCCGGGCCAAACCAGCAGCGTGGTCCGGGCCCTCAAGGAGATCAAGCAGATCAAGACCGTCGATCCCTGTTGGGGCAAGCCCGATATCATCACAGTCGTGGAAGTGCCGGATCAGGACGCGCTGACTCAACTGGTGCTGAGCCGGATCCATGCGATCGAAGGCGTCACTCAGACCGACACCCATCTGGTCTATCGGCTGAAGGAAGCCAAAGCCAAGTGAACCGTATCCCGCAGATGGTCCTTGTTTCCTCTCTCCTTTTCACCTGTCACTGCGCCGGCCCAAGCATTCCCCATGAGCCCGACCTCATTGATGTCACGCTTCAGGCCCCCGCCGATCAAGTCCGCAACGCCGTCGTTCAGGTCCTCACCGACGGCGGATACGACGTCGAACAAAGGGACGAGGAGCATCTCACGACCGGATATCGGAAAGAAATCAGCGGACCATGGGATTGGCTCTTGCGTTGGCGATTTGGAACAAACAGGAGCCGCGTGGATGCGCTGGTCACGCCCGAAACCGGGACGAGCGCTCGCCTCCGGTTGAACGTGCTCTACGAGGGCAAAGACGGTCTCTTCACCCGCTGGGAAGAATCACCGACCGCGCTTCCGCAAAACGCGGAGACGCAAGTGCGGCTCATCAAGAACGCCCTTCATCTTCTGTAGTCTTCTCTTTTTCACCAATTTCCGGATCCTCGCCGAGATCGATGGAGAACCGTTCCGCCATGCGGTAGAGCGTCCGGCGGTCGATGCCGAGAATCTTGGCCGCTTTCACCTTGTTGCCCTTGGTCTCCTTGAGCACCCGAATCAGATGGCGCTTCTCCACCTCCTCCAGCGTCAAGTGGGCTTCATGTGAGCTTTCGGCCGGTTCGGCCTTCTGGTCGAGAGCCGAACCGGCCGCTCTAATGGCGGCCGGCAGATCATCCGGCGTCAACAGCGGCCCATGGCTGAGCGACACCGCGCGTTCGATCGCGTTTTCCAATTCGCGGACGTTGCCGGGCCACCGATACTGCTGGAGCAGCGTGAGCGTATCGGGATGGAAGCCCCGCACCGCCCGCGAGGCAGCCGAACTGCATTTTTGGAGAAAGTGGTGGGCCAGCATAGGAATGTCCTCATGCCGCTGCGTGAGCGACGGCAAGGTGATCCGAACGACGTTGAGCCGGTAGAAAAGATCGTCGCGGAACTTCCCTTCCTTCACCCACTGCTCCAGATCGCGGTTGGTCGCGGCAATGATTCGCACGTCCACTTTGATCGAGGCCGTTCCCCCCACACGGCGCACTTCATGGTCCTGCATCACGCGCAGGAGTTTGACTTGCAGCGCCTGTCCCAGTTCGCCGACCTCGTCGAGAAACAACGTTCCGCCGCTCGCCGATTCGAAGAGACCGGTCTTGGTCCCGATCGCCCCGGTGAATGCGCCCTTTTCATAACCGAACATTTCCGACTCGAGCAGCGTATCGGGCAACGCGCCGCAGTTGACCGGCACGAATGCTCTGTCCCGCCGCGGGCTGTTGGCATGGATGGCGCGTGCGATCAACTCCTTACCGGTCCCGCTCTCCCCTTGCAGCAACACCGTGCTCTTGCCTTCCGAGACGCGCGCCACCAGCTTGTACACTTCGAGCATGGCGGGACTGCTCCCCACCAGCGGCGACCATTCGTCCTTTCCCTTGAGTTCTTCACGAAAGCGCGCATTCTCACGCACGAGCCGGCAGTGGTCGAGACTGCGTTGCACGACCAGTTTGATTTCTTCTTTTTTGAAAGGCTTGGCGAGATAGTCATACGCGCCTTGCTTGATGGCCTCAATCGCTCCTTCCAACGATCCGAACGCCGTCAAGACCACGATGGCCGTATCGGGACTCATCCGTTTGAATTCCCTCAGCACGGTGAGGCCGTCCACCGCGCCCATCCGAATATCCGTCAGCACGAGATCGACCGCGCCTTGGCGGCCGCGAGCGATCGCTTCCTCGCCGCTTCCGAACGCTTCGACGTGATAGCCTTCCTTCTTGAGGGCCTCGGCCAACAAATCTCTGGCGACGGCATCGTCGTCGACCACGACAATATTCGCTACCGGCATCGAAGCTCCCCTTGTCGTTTTCTGGAAATCAGAAACCATGTGTGCCGCAACGGCTAGCGAATCGCTGGACCGTCGCATCAGCCGGGCATCTTGCCCGGCAATACGATGGTCGCCGTCGTGCCCTGCCCACTTTCGCTCTGGAGGGATAAGCTTCCTCCGTGCGCGAGAATCGTTTCTCGGCTCAAGAATAGTCCCAAGCCGGTCCCTTTGCCAACTTCCTTCGTCGTGAAAAAGGGCTGAAATGCGCGTTGCACGTCCGCTTCAGGCATGCCGACTCCTGTGTCGCGCACCGCGATGGTGATCATCATCATGGTTTCGCGGGCCACGCGCTTGGCAGTCTCCAATTCTTCCGACGTCCCCGCGCGGCCGCCGACATGCACGACGACAGAACCGCTCTGCGCCGTGGCAGCCAGCGCATTCGTGAGCAAATTGACGAGAACCTGATGCACTTTTTCGGCGTCTGCCCAGACATGGGGCAGTCCGATCGCAAGATCCACACCGAGGGAGACGCCCTTTGCATGGAACGCCGGCTCCATCAATGCCGTCGCCTGGTGGATGAGCCGCTCCACCGGCATCCAGACCGGATCGGGTTTGCGTTGTCGCGTCGACGACAAAAGGTCCTGAATGATGCGTACGACCCGATTGAGTTGCTCGTCGACCACCGTGATGCGTTTTCTCATATCCGGCGTCACGCCGGGCTCTTCCGCCAGGGCTTGCACATGCCAGGCGATCGAGTGCAACGGCGTCCCGACCTCGTGCGCGACGGAGGCCACCAATTGGCCGACGGCAGCGAGCCGTTCGGACCGGTTCAATTGATCTTTGGCATCGACGAGCAGGGCGTTCGCACGCAGCAAGCTCTCCGTCTGCAATGCCAAGGCCGCCCTCGCCGCTTCCTCTCTCGCCTTGCGTTCTTCCCAGGTCATGCCGACATACGCCACCACCAACAGCACACCGGCCACGACGGAGCGATTGATGACCGCCGCCTGGAAACGTCCCGGCTTGGTGGGTTGCATGAGCCCGATGTACGTAGCCGCGACACAGAACGCCACGGTCACGAGCATCAATGGCCGGTTACGGACGCGAGCCACAAGCAGGATGGGAAGCACAAATGCGTAGGCAGCGACGATATTCGCGGGCGCAACGGTTTCGAGCACGACGATCCCGAGAAAGACGGCTCCCGCAATTGCCAAGAGGATGCGGTTTTGCTTCGTCATGACGATGTTCGCTTGGCGGCCGGGTAACTCGGCGTGTTAGGAAGAGATCCTATGGCCTGGGACGGGCGGAACGCAAGGCAACTCCAAGCTCGCTCAGCCGTTCATCGGCGGGAAGCGCTTCGACCGGCACACGGTATTTCCGATTCCAATTCGGATGGGCGTCGACCGTCCCTGGCAGATTGGTCTGCGACATTTCCTCCAGGCCATCTTCGAGGTTCGCCAAGACGGCGGCGGAGGTGCTACGAGCCAGATACGTGTGAATCGCTCTGCAGAGGGCCGGAGTCATGGAAGGCACGGTGGGCGCAGCCGCTTGCATGCCGTCCGGCAGCAGACCTTCCTGTTTGAGCGCCTCCAGCATCTTGGCTTTGTCGCGCTCTCGCTCCTCCCAGGCATGCCGGCGCGCCGCATCGTCCCGGAACGCACCGAGTCCCGCGCGGACGCGCAGATCCTCGCCAGACCAAAACCCCGTGAGCGTGGGCAGATCATGAGTCGTGACCACCGCGAGCGATTGCTCCGGATATTCGCCCGGTGTTTTCCAGGCTCCGTCCCCGCGCCGCTCAAAATAAAACACCCGGTACGAGAAGACCTTGACCTTCGCCAACTGTTCCCTGACCCAATCCGGCACCGTCCCCAGATCTTCTCCGATCACCAGGCTTCTCGCGCGCACGCTTTCCAGCGCGACAATCGCCAGCATGTCCTCGAACGGATAATGCACGTACGTGCCTTCCGATGCCGGCTTGCCGAGTGGAATCCAAAAGAGGCGGCACAAGGCCATGACATGGTCCAAACGAATGGCGCCGCCGAATCGCAGGTTGTTCCGCAACAAACGAATCAACAGCTCATAACCATTGGCCCGCAGCACGATCGGGTTGATGGGCGGCAGTCCCCAATTCTGACCTTCCGGCGCAAAGGCATCAGGAGGCGCCCCGCAGTCGGCTCCCAGCGCCAGCGTCGATTGATACATCCAGCTCTCTGCGCCGTTACGCTCGGCTCCAAGCGCCAGGTCGTTATAGAGGCCGATCGCCATGCCGGTCTGCTCCGCAAGACGCCGGTTCTCGCCGAACTGCTCGGCCGCGACCCATTGGATGTATTGAAAGAACCGGATACGCTTGCGATGTCGCTTCGCATACTCCCGCACCGGCGGCCCCGGCGCCATGAATTGCTTTGGCCACTCGTGCCAGGTGACCGTCTTCGACTGGATCAGGCGGCGCTCTTCTTCCAGCGCTTGAAACGTCGCGTACAGCTCGAGGGGCTCCCCTTCCGCTTGGATAAACCGCTCCAGCAACTTGGCGCGCGCGGTCTTGGGCTCCAAATCGGGTTCCGTCCCCACATAGTGTTCTTTCAAGAATTGCCGGTACGCGAGATCCAACATCGTACGCTTGAGCGCGGCAATGGCGTCATAGTCGACACGCCGGTTCTCGCGGAGCCCTTTCAGCTTGGCTTGAAATTCTGCGGTGTGGAATTGTCGTTGCGCGTCGGGCGACGCGAAGAATTCCGGCAATCGTTCGAGATCCACGTACAATTCATTGAGGAACAGGCGGCTCAGCGGCGCGTAGGGACTCGTATGATGCGGTGCCGTGTTGCGGAGCGCGTGGAGGGGATTGAGCCCGATCAACCCCGCCCCCAGCGTCTTACCCGCCCATTCGATCACCTTCCCAAGATCAGTGAAGTCCCCACATCCCCAATTTCTGTCGGAGCTGAGCGAATAGAGCTGCAGCGCCACCCCCCACACCCGTTGATGTTCTTCGATCGAAGGGGGCACATAGCAATGGACAGGCGCGACGATGAGGCGGCTCGTGCCGGGCAATCCACCGACCAATCCATCGGCCTGCACGGCAACCGTATAGTAGCCGATCGATAAATCGTTCGGCAGGCGCAGCTCCACCTTGACATGTCGCCGGCCATCGAGGAACCGTACTTCGACGGCCGGAAGACCGGGTCCCGCTTCTCCACCTGTCACGAATCCGCCGGCCTCATCCAGAATCTTCCATTGGAGGACGACCGTCCCCTCATGCCCGTCCTCGAGCGCAAGGCAACAGGGGATAAAGAACCCGGAACCTTCGCGAACGACGCGCACCGGATCGCACGCCCGCCGCCAGGGTGCTTCGTCCCAGTCGCGCAATGCGCGCGACAGATCGTCGGATGATTGAACGGCAAACCCCATCGCGCTCAAGATCGCGCGCTTGGTGTCTCCACTGGTGATGTGCCTTGTGCCGCTGATGTCATAGTAGTCGGACGCGATCCCGGCTCGTTCTGCGAGGGTTGAGAGAAGCTGCTCGGTCGGCTCTGACATGATGAGAGAGTCTGAGTGAACACTCAGCTTAAGTCAAGCTATCCTATTGTTCTTGAACATAATTTTCTGCACGCTGTGCCCTAGTGATTCGCTCGCAGTCGAACCCCAATCGTTGAACATCTGGGTCGGCTTCCAGACCCAGGAGGACCGCCACACTTCTTCAGCATGCGTGCGATTCGTGGTCCCAATGCCGTAGCACTCCCTCGGCATCGAACCGCAGCATGTAGGCATCGCACCACCAGGATCCCGACATCGTGTACGAGACGTTGCCGCCCTGCACGAATTCTCGAATGTGATAGGTCCACACTTCACCGGCTCTGCCGCGTGTCACTTCGTCGGGTTGACCGAGATGCTGCCGGACGTCCTGTTGATTCGCCCGCCCCTTGGCCGACAGCAGATAGCGAGTTTCTTTGGGAAGGAGGAGGCACCCCGCCGCGAGAAGACTACAGCCGAAGGCGATCACGCGAAAGAGCCGTCCCATCTCATGATGCCTGATCACCGTGAGTAGCGAAACATGGACTCGCGCTTAGAAGGCGAACAACGGACCGGTTCCCAGCGGAGACGATTGCCCTTCGATGCCGATATAGACCGTTCGGCCAAGGAAAAACGGCAACCCCCAATCGAACACAGAGAGCTCTCCGCCGAGATTGTTGAACGCCGCGTTGCCGGTTTGGACCAGGCTTTGCGTATTGGCGACCTGAAACGGTACGGCGATTTGCCGGCCATTGGTTCCTACGATCGTCGCGGACAGGTTCAGCGAATTTGGCGGACAGTAGAACGCTTGCAATGGCGCGGCGCAGGATGGAATGGAGGTATCCGGGAAAAATAGGCCGTTTGAACCCGAGTCAATAATGCTGCTCCCGATCGTCTTGCCCTTATAAACCGTGGTGAGCACTCCATTCGCATCCGTCGTCAACACCGACACGCCGGCCGCGGGCATATTGTTCGTCCCCGTGCCGATCCCGATGAGTAACGAACCGGACGCCGTGGCGGCCCCCGTGGCAGGCACGTTGGGCAAGGACATCACGATGCCGTTGTTCCCTACCGGCAATAGCCACACCGGATTTTGGACTTGTCCGGAAAGCGGCACAGCGGTGCTGGTACAAGAATTGGCGGCGCAGGCGAAGTAGAGATTGTTGTTGTCGTTATTCGCACACACAGGGCCGCAGTCCTGCCTGAAGAGGCCCAGGCCGATGATGCCGTTAAAGCCCGTGGCTTGCGGATCGGAATCCACTGTACTGTTGCAGGGATTTTGCGACGCCGACTGCCCCGCAAATGTCGGATCGATCACGTGAACCGGAACCCGTGCGGGCGGTGAACCCCCGAGGACGACGTCGGCGATTTGCACGGGCCCCCACTCCGTGCCGCCGTCCGCAAAAAACACGCACTCTCCGAGTGCGCGTCCTTGCGAGTCGACGGCTTGGGACAACGAAGTGGAGAGGACGGACCGGAAAATCCGTAGACCGACCGATCCGACGTCGACCAAGAGGTCCGAGATGATCTGACACGTCGACGTGCCAGGCTGGCACACCGTCACGGCGGTGCACGGTTCGTTGACATTCGTGCAGACGCTGGAGGCTCCGATGGACACCGTCAGGGCATTGGCGGGAGTCGAAGGCGTGTTATTTCCGCTGTTGTCCGAGCCGCAAGCGGTCAAGAGGCACCAGCACGCCATCACGACGGTGCCCCGCACACATGTCATTGAATGTCCTCGGTCTGGATGCCCGACGGGAGCGCCGCGGGAAGAAACGCGCGTCCCCAAAGAAATCTAGAGTGTCCGCCCCGCTCCACGACCAAGCGTGAGGACTTCAGCACCAACGGAGCCCTGATTCCCGGTGTGCGCTCCCGTGCAGCGGCGAGTTCGTTCCGGTACTCGTCGAAATATTCACCCAGCAGAAGTTGTAAATTGGGAGCACCCGTGCCTCTCCACGTCACCGCAAACACAGTGCCGTTCGGCGCAACATACTCCTTGATGGTCATTCCCGCGACAGTGAGGGTTTCAATGGAGTAGCCGGTGCCGCTTCGACTCTGCCGCTCTCCTTTCATCATGGTGCGATCCCGCTCGACCGATGCCGCAGACTGTCCCAGCGCCGCCCACGCCGGAACGAGGACCGTCAGATACATGAGTGCCGTCATCGCCACAGTGCTACCCCATTTCCATCGACGTTTGGATCTGGTTCTCGATCGCCTTAGCCTTAGCATTAGATGGACCGTCGCATCGATTTCTTTCTGACGGCACTCTAGAGGACAGCGTAAGGGTAGATATGGGCAGACAAAGTCCATATTATGGTCTTGCCTAGCTTTCCCCTTTTTAGACCCTTGTCCGCAAGATACTTTGACCGCGCGGGATCAACGGTTGCGTTGATTCCCTGCGTCTGTTGTAACACGTTCCATAGACATATGCCGGGTGTCGGAATCGGATTCACTGGGGAACCCCCGAGGAAATGTTCTACTATGCGGGACAAGTTGTCCCGCTCGCGTAGAGGTTGGAATGCGGCTCCTCCTAAGAAATGGCCTACTTCCGTCGGGATAATCGCGAGGTGTAGGTCTTGCACCAGCCGGGATTATCTCCTATGAAGGACTATGTAGCAGGATCGATGTCCTTCCCATTTCTGAGGATGGGGACCTCACTAGTGGAGTCGGCCCTCTTCCCGTACAATGAGGGCGAACAGGAGGTGTGCTATGCCAATCGTTCTCGTCGTCGTGCTTGTCCTGCTTTCAACGGTCACCGCTCGTGCAGAGGCTCCGACCGCTTCCAATTCCGCTCAAGCGAATGTCGTGAAGGGCGACGTGCTGTATTGGGAAGGGGACGAACTGGTGATGAAA
>DATFDJ010000074.1:0-17362 GCA_035252115.1 Nitrospira sp.
TAAAGAACGGATTCAAGATGCTGGCACTCGTTGGCGTGTCCTTGACCTTCGGGACGCTTGCGTTCGGTGAGTCGGCGGGCATTGGAGAAAAAGGGACCGGTCAAACACAAAAATCGACGGAGCGTCAGCAGAGCGGGAACAAGCCCGATCTCTCTCAGGTGCCGGGGGAACTGAACCAAGGCAAATCATCCGAAGCGGCCAGGGAATTAAACCAGGACCAACGAACCATGCGAGGTCCTGTCACTGAGCCGGCCGGTATCGGGGAGAAAGGAACTGGCCAGACCAAAAAATCGACCGAGCGCGAGCAGACCCCGAACAAGCCGAACCTCTCTCAGGTCCCGGAAGAACTGCGCGAAGGCAAAACGGCCCAAGCCGCGGAGGAAGAACTGAAGCACGAACGGAAAACTCGCTAAGGACGGTCTCTGTTTGCAGTGCATGGTAGACGCTGAAGGGAAAAGGCGGGGTGTGATGCCGGCACACAGTCCTTTACGCCGGCATGGACAGGGGTTGGTTCGGCACGATGATGAATCCTTCAGATTCATTGCCATAAGACCGTACCGCGCCCGTTAAAAAGTAATGCGCAGTGAGGGCGCATAGCGCGGCATCGACCTCGTCGATATTCTTCAAGGACTCTGTCGTCACACCTGCTCTGGCGAGCAGTGTCCAGCGATTGTTTCCGCCGACATCAATGCCGGCAACAATCGAACGTGAAACCGCCATTGCGGACCCTTTACAAATCAGCTACGTTCACCGCCAGCCCGCCTGGATCTGCTCATCAAAGAACCTGACTGCCTGACGGGTAATCGAGTAGCCGAACTTGCGAAGAGCCTGAGCGAGGTCGTTCCCGGACAGATGAGGAAGCCTCATACCGCGATAACTTCCTCACGGACATGGTGAAGACGCACGAGCTTAGGCGCCTTGCCCTCCTGAAAATGACAACGAACTGCCTCACGCACTTTCTCTGGCAATTCAGCGAGCGTCTCCGCTTCTGTGGAAATAGACTGTCCGAGTGTGCGCGCAACATAGCCGCCTTCGGGCGGCTCTTTATCATGTTCCAGTCATGAGCTCTGCTTCGAGCGGATGGCCCTTTCGAAATTGGCTGACACCGAGTACGCTAAACCCCAGCACATGGCCTTGATCATCCACGCGCTCCATCACCGCATCGTGCGCAGTCGGACGCATGAAGCCCGGCGCTTCACGAAACTGCACTTCCAGATAGTCGGCTTCAGGATCAAACCACACCTTTACTTTGTCGGCCATATGGTTTCTCCTGCCTTGAGCTGGTTCGTCAAGTAAGCCGTCACCACAAAAGGACCATCGGCAGCATACTTTACCACGACACATAGCCATTTCCCACCAACCAATGTCTGAGCATAAAACTCGTAAAACAACCGCACGGTCGGATCCGCGCGCGAGACACGCACTTCGGTCGGGGTTTGGAGTACATGCTCGATCTGCGCTGACATCTCTGCCATTTCTTGGTGCTGAAGAATATGCGACAAGCGTTCGTCAGTCAGTCGAACCGATGTACCAAAACAATCTCGGACGATGTTCATTGGCTGCGGCAGGATACATGGACGCCGGCGATTTGGGAAGTCGTCTCATCGCGAATGAGGACGCGGTCTCCACTAATCGATTCTCCGGACACGGTAACGTACGTACGGAAACAGAAATTTGAATGAGGCTAGACGGGGGACCGTGCGCGGGTCCTGCCGTCGATCAGCCCAGCGTGCTGCACCCCCGCCCGGTGTGGGATCCCCCGCTGCGCGCGCTCGGGCGCCCAAATCGACGCCACCCGTGCTGCTGACCATAGAAACAATTTTTCGACCATACGGACCGCCTTTTGGAGGAGGGGATTATGACTATTTCTTCCGGTACACGTTGAGCCCGACCTTTTCGTCTCGGTTCGGAATCGCCACATTCCCCTCCGTCGAGGCGATGATGATCGTCTTTCCCGATGCGGAAGGTCCAAACTCCTTTGACAGATCCACTCGGATAGTCAGGATCGTTCCCTCGACGGTCATGTCAACGTTCTTCATGATGATGTCCTCTCATGACACAGAAGAAGACCGCAGCCGCCTACAAAGGATGAGTTAGCAGGCCCGGGGAGATTCAGAATGGTTCCTGACACCGTTTTCTTTCTTCCCACAGGCGATGTGGCATAGAACCAGACCGTATCGCCAGGCTGCATCGCATCAAATGCAGCGTTATGAGCGGGACGTAACCCCCAGATAGGAACAGGCTGTGCCAAAGCCGTCTCCCAGTTCTGAACAGAACCAATTACAAGCCAGGTATTCATGGCTTGAGATTCGACTCCCGCCCCAAATCATTCGCAATCAATCGGAACTGCTCTAGCGCCGATTCAAGATCATCAACAATTTCCTGCGCGATGACGTCGGGATCGGGAAGATTGTCGGAAGCTTCGAGGGATTCGTCTTTGAGCCAGAAGATGTCGAGGCTGGCTTTGTCGCGGGCCACTAGCTCGTCATAGGCATAGGCACGCCAACGGCCGTCAGGTTTTTTCTCGGACCAGGTCGCTTTGCGCTCGTGGCGGTTGGCCGGGTTGTAGCATTTCACGAACTCATCCAAATTTTCTCGCTTGAGCGGGTTGGTCTTGAGCGTGAAGTGCTGGTTGGTGCGAAGATCGTAGATCCAGAGCTTCTTGGTCCAGGGCGTTTCGCTGGCCGGCTTCTTGTCGAAGAAGAGAACGTTCGCTTTCACGCCTTGGGCATAGAAGAGGCCCGTCGGTAAGCGGAGCAGCGTATGCACGTCACAGTCATGCAGCAGCTTTCGGCGGACCGTCTCCCCTGCACCGCCTTCAAACAGCACGTTATCCGGTACGACGACGGCGGCGCGGCCATTCACTGCGAGGATCGTCTTCACGTGCTGGACGAAGTTGAGTTGCTTGTTCGAAGTCGTCGCCCAGAAGTCATCTCGCTCGTACGTCTCCCTTTCCTTTGAGACTTCACCATCTTGCCCCACGACCGTGTAGCTGCTCTTCTTGCCGAAGGGGGGATTGGTGAGCACCACATGGAAACGATCGCCAGGATCTGACACCAGTGAATCGGCTGCCTCAACTGGCTCGAAGTCTTGCGAGCCGATGCCATGCAGCAATAAATTCATCGCGCAGAGCCGCACGACGCCCTGGACCAACTCATAGCCCTTCAGCGTTTCCTGCTTGAGCTTCTTCTTTTCGGCCTTGGTGAGATTGGGATTGTGCTTCACCACGTAGTCGTGCGCGGCGAGGAGAAATCCACCGGTTCCGCAGGCCGGATCGCAGATCGTGTCGCCCGGCTTCGGTGCAACACAGTCCACCATCGCTTGAATCAACGGACGCGGGGTGAAGTACTGTCCGGCGCCGCCCTTTACGTCCTCGGCGTTCTTTTGGAGCAGGCCTTCGTAGGCATCGCCCTTCACATCGGCGCTCATGGCCGACCAGTCTTCCTTGTCGATCAGGTCCACGATCAGGCGGCGCAGCTTGGCCGGGTCTTGGAATTTATTCTGCGACTTATTGAAGATCAGCCCGAGGAGCCCCTTTTCGTTGCCGAGCTTCTCCAAACTGTGGCGGTAATGGTCAAATAGCTCATCGCCGTCCTTCTTGAGCAGACTTGGCCAACTGTACTTGTCATGAATCGGACTCGGCTGGTTATACGGTGCCTTTGTCCGCTCGTCGGCCATCTTGAGAAAGAGCAGATACGTCAACTGCTCGACGTAGTCTCCATAGCTCATTCCGTCGTCGCGGAGGACGTTGCAGTAGTTCCAGAGTTTTTGGACGATTTGCGGGGAACTCATTATGGTTCAGCAACCGTTTCTGGTGTATAATTTCATGTGATGAAACCACTCATTGAGACGAATCCACACCTGAAAGCCACGGAGAAATACCGGAAGGCGCTCATCGTCAATGTTGCCAGCTCGACGGCGGTCGAAACAGGCGCCCCTGTCGAATCCATCGCGCGTACCCTCACCGAAAGAGCAACACTCCGACGGATCAAGAGGCCGAAAGGCTCCGCTCGATGATCTCCGCGAAGAGTCTTTCCATCGGCCTGTAATTCTTATCCAGCCCCGCCTGAACCGCCCGAAAATACTCCTTCTTTTTGTCACCGGCAATCATAGTGAAGTCGAGAAACGGCAATCCCGCCTGAAGCGCCATCAGGGTAGACAGCATACGGGCAAGCCGGCCGTTTCCATCCCGGAACGGATGGATCAACACCAACTCGACGTGCGTCTCAGCCAGAGCACGGACGACCTCCGCGCGGTCCGCGAAATGGCATGGCGTATACCGCCGCAAAACGGCTTGCTCGAACTGATCCATCAAAGCAGGAATGCGCATCGCAGCCGCGAATGGAAAATCGTCTTTACTGACATTGACGCGCCGATACTGGCCGGCCCACTCGTAGATCTCTCCCAACCAAATCCTGTGACACTCGCGGATATCTGCCGCCGTAAACCGGTGAGACTCGCCATATGTCCTAACCAGGTTGTCCAGGGCCCGTTCAAGTGCCCTCGCTTCAATCGCATCCATCTCCTGTCTGGACGTAACACCCAGCCGGTTCTTGAGCACCTGGCCATTCGAACCCGGCTCAAACTGAGCCTCCGGCAGGCCGGACACATCGTACCGATCGTCAGGCGCCATGGAGCCTCACCGTGAACGCGGCTTCGTCCGTTCGTCTGCCATCTTGAGGTACAGAAAATACGTCAACTGCTCGACGCCTATCCTGAGCTTCGCCGAAGGATAGTCGCCGTAGCTCATCCCGTCGTCGCGGAGGACGTTGCAGTAGTTCCAAAGCTTTTGAACAATATTTGCTGAAGGGATCAACCATTCACCTTGTTTGAAGGCCCAAAGCATATTGTCTTATTGACTACAACTCCTCGTCATCTTCCTCATCTTCTTCATCTTCCTCATCTTCAAAATCCGTATCGTCTTCTTCACTACCGTAGTAGTCCCTTATATAGCGGTCAAAATAGGATTCGTCTTCGTGTTCCTCTTCCCTTTCGTCAGTTGGGGCCAATGCTGTTTCATTCTCATCATAGAATGAGACCTCTGCTTTCTTGAGAAGACCAAAATTATGATCGTCTGCCACATGATCGCGTTTTGGACTAGCGGGTAACCACCCTTTTATATTGCCCTCATATGCCAGAAGCCATCTATTCCCGTACAGTTCCTCAGTGCCGGAAACGGCTCTTAGTTCATTAAGATCGATGCGTTTGTCTAATAATCCCAATGACCGTGCGTGCAAAAGCAGCAACGTACAGACTGAATCTTCCATCCTCAACACATGCCGGACCAGCTTGCTCGGCAGTTGCAGTTTTTGTGAAATGCATGCCCATAGAGACCAAGCTACCTCACTGGAATGACGTTGAGGCGCATGTTCCGTAATTATGTTATGAAGCATATCTCTTAATAATCTTGTTCGCCTAGATGAACGCTTGGTCGTTCTTAAGATAGATGCGAAGACTGCTGGTAAGGCGCCTGCCTCGACGCGGGCACATTGCACGAGCAGGTCCTCAACGAGTTCTTGCTGAGTTCTCCACAGTCGCATCTTTCCTATTCTTCCAGCGGCATATTTAAGGACGTTCTCTGTAGGGAAGGACCGAGCTAACTCAAAAGCCCTATCAAAGAACCGTATTAGTTGACCTTTAATCCGCCGCGAATCAGGTGAAAGCTCCATGTTCTTGATTTCAGCAACCCATGAATCCTCTAGCCGTTGCGGCAGAGGAAAGACTCTCGTCTTAGAAGGATTCAAGTGGAGTTCAAATTCCAGCAAAGACTCTTCCAGTTTACTCAGAGCAGCTAACGCATCTGCTTCAGAATCAAATACGAGTTCGTAGTCATCAATGTAGCGAAGTCCGTGCAGCTTGCGATGTGAAAGATTTTGGTCCACTTGATTTAGAAGAATTTCAGCAAGGACGAGGGAGGTGTCCGGTCCGACAGGTATTCCGTTGGTTTGGCCGTCCTGACAGTTCCTCATCAATTCATCGATCTCATTACCAAGAAGGCCTTTGCTACGATTCTCTTTTGCTTTCCTTTTCCCATGAAGAGCCCATGGAATACTGTGCGTGTAAACGGAGGGGTAAAATCGGACGACGTCGGCTTTCAGGAGAAATCTTCCTCTGCTTCGAAGTTCGGCGCGTTTAGAAGGAAGAACGTCAAGGGAATTTTTTCGTCCTATGGCTCTTAGACGATTATCAAGCGTAGGGGTGGTAAGTGACAGCCTTGACTTAGATGAAGCTTTCTCCAATTCTTTCCAGTTATGGGCTATGCAATTAGCGAGGAAGGTAAAATGAATGGGGTTGAGAATTGACAATTCTCGCCTAAGCGTGCCAGTCCGAGCCAAGTTATAAATTTCTGGCTTAGAAGTGCGAATACGTTTGTTGCTTAAAAATGGCAGTGATTTTTCAGAATACTGAGCGATGAAAGTAGCTAGTGATTTTGTATTGAATGGTGGTGGGAGCTCTTGCGGGAAGTATCCTCGTTCGAGCAACCTCTCTAGACTCAAAGTCACCGAAAGCTCCTGTCCTTACCATTCAACTCTCCCCGAAACGCTGCGCCTAGAACCGATTGCCGCAGGCGCTCGGCGCGGGTGAGATTGGCTTCGACAGTCTCTTCGAGTTCATCGATGACGGACAGGCGGCGCTCGACTTCGGCCACGATCTCTTGTTGCTCAACTAGGGTTGGAAGCGGGATCGGAGTCTGTTCGATCACAGACTGGTCAATCTTCGGCATGCTGCCCGATATTCCTTGGGCTCTGGACCGAAAGTAGCGTCGGCAATCTTCAGAAAGAAGACAGACCTCAACAAATGCTGCTGAAACGACATGGATTAGTCGAACTCGGATAAGCAGATCGGGGATAAAAGCAAACTTGCTTGGTCCCTTGTAGAGCCTTGCGAGGCCGACCAGTTCAGGAGTGTTCGATCTTTCCACATAAATATCTCCGGGCTCAGCCCACAGATCAGCTACTTTATCGGTATGGGCAACAGTTAGCTTGGTGTTCTTTTCAGAAAAGTCTCCTTCTGTTACGGCTGACAACGTGAATGCTCGCAACCCATGCCTATTACCGGACGCTTTGGCCGAATGACCATTCCGCAGCGGTTCTCGAAGAAGCTGATCTAGGGTGGCCCATGTCCAACCATCCGGGATATTTGGGAGATTGCTGATGCCGGGTGAACTAGGCTCTTGATATTTCCCTTTGCCATCCCACTTTGCACGTCTATCTGCCAGAACGCGTTCGAGGAGTTTGCTGGCTGGTTCGACATCGGGATGCTGCTTGCGCCAGTCTTCGGTCAACTTGCCTTCGACCGCGGCTTTGAGGACAGCGGCTTTGTAGCGCTTGAGGTTCGCCTTTACGCGCTTCAACGATGCGACGGCTTCGTCAAGGCGGGAGAATTGCTTTTCGATCTCCGCAACGATGCGCTGCTGTTCACTCATAGGAGCAATAGGCACAGGAGAATCCTTGATGCGCCTAAGCACAATGCGCTTGATGGCAGTGCCTGTCATTTGGCCAGTAAGCAACCGGTAACCCACTGGACTCAAAATGAAATAGCGCAGAAACGGACTGGAAATGAGGTCGGATCTTGGCCGAAGGAGGCAGACGCTTGAGAGGAGGCTAAATTCTTCGTTGAGGGTATTCAGAGCGGCGTCACCTGTATTCACTCCATCTTTGACGAGGAGGACATCGCCTTTTTGCGGGTCGCATCTTTTATAGATCATCCTGTGATCAGCTTCGCTCAGGTAGGAGACATCGCTCAGGTCTAGGCCCGAAGGCTTCACATTCTTAGCCGTTATGTATCGATACTTCCCATGAGCGCGCTGGTTCTTCGGTGAGAAATGAGTTCCATCTTGGATCTTCAGGCAAGCTTGGTCCATTGATGACCAACGCCAGGTCGGTGGCAGTTCAGGCAGTTTCTGAACTTCAGAGACGCTGCTCACGCTGCTAATACTCCGTTCAATTCCTCAAGAATGCTGCTCAGCTCGCTGCCAAAGACCTGATGCACCCTCCCTAACCCACCTTCCCGATTGAACGGAGCTAACTCGAAGTCTTCCTTCTCAATACTGAGATTCGCCGCGACGTGGTCGCGGATCATTTCGAGCCAGTGAATTTGTTCGGGAGTGAAACGCCGCCCCTCACCCTTACCCTCTCCCCCACGGGGCGAGGGAATGCTTTCCTGTTGGGTAAGCCAGGCATTGAAGTTTGCGTTCACCCGTTCAGGAAACGGCACGAGTTCGTTGTCCTGGTGAATGGCGAAGCGGACGAGGGACACCAAGTCAGTCAGAATGCGTTTGCCGCTGGCTCCTTTGACCTTCGACTTCTCCAACGCCGCATAGGCCTGCCAGAGTTGGGATTCGTTCCAGAGATAGGGCGGCTTTTCGATGGCATCGGCCAGTTCCTTGATGCTCTCGAACGTGAGCCGTTGCTTGTAGGGCTTGCTGTAGAGAATCTGCAAGGCAGTGATCTCGTCTTTATGCTTTTCGATGAACTGCTCGAACGACTGCACAACGGCTTTGGCTCGATCTAGCGCGCCTGCGTCAAACCCCGCTTCGATGACCTGATCTCGACTCACGTGGTCGATGGTGAGTTCATTTTTCTTCTTGATGTCGTTCAGGAGCTCGCGCAGCTTGGGGTCATGGAACGGTTTGGCGGCTTCTTGTAAGAGAGAGATGGCTGCTTTCTTGATTTCCTGTTCACTCGGCTTATCCGTACCGAACTGCTGTCTTGCCCGTTCCTCCTGCCGATCTGGGTTGACCGCTTCGACCAGTCGCCGGCTTAGGTCTTTCAATGAGTGGCCGCCGCTGGCTTTCACGATTGCCTGATCGTCCGCCTTGGTGATGCGGTGCTCCATGCGAGCGAGCCGTCCAGCGATGCTTGTCAGCACGTCTTCGTCTGTATTCCCAAGAGCCACCGCTTGGAGGAGCTTGTCGAACGAAACGCTCGGCTTCTTTTCCATTGGCCTGGCATCGGTCATGTCCTGCTCGCAGACGCCCACGGCATCGACAATGACGAAGTGGTCTTTACTTGGGGCGTCGGGCGTGACGCTCTTGAGGTCGTCGGCCTTGATGACGCGGACACCGCGGCCTTTCATCTGCTCGAAGAACGTGCGGGATTTGACGGCGCGCATGAAGAGGACGATTTCGACCGGCTTGATGTCGGTGCCGGTGGCGATCATGTCCACGGTGACGGCGATGCGGGGCATAGGACTGACGCGAAAGGCTTTGATGAGGTCCTTCGGGTCGGCGCCGGTAGTGCGATAGGTGATCTTCTGCGCGAAGTCGTTGCCCTTGCCGAATTCCTCGCGCACGATCTTGACGATGTCCTCGGCGTGGGAATCGTCCTTTGCGAAGATGAGGGTCTTGGGTACCCATTCTCTGCCGGGAAAGATCTCGGTGAATAGCTTATCTTTGAACGTCTTGATGATGGTGCGGATTTGGTCCGGGGCCACCACATCGCGGTCGAGCTGGTCGGGATCGTAGGTGAAGTCGTCGTCGAGTTGTTCCCAACGCGTGGCGCGGGTGTCGCGGTCGCGCTTCTCCACATAGAAGCCCGAGTCAACCCGCGAGCCGGCCTGCGTGATGGCGGTGCGGATTCGGTACACGTCGTAGTTGACGTTCACGCCGTCAGCCACGGCCTGCTCATGGTTGTATTCCATAACGAGGTTCTGATTGAAGAAGCCGAAGGTCTGCTTGTTCGGCGTGGCGGTGAGACCTATGAGATAGGCATCGAAGTATTCGAGCACTTGTGCCCAGAGGTTGTAAATGGACCGGTGGCATTCGTCGGTGACAATCACATCGAATGTTTCGATGGGGATGGCCGGGTTGTATTCGATCGGCTCCGGTTTCTTGAACAGCCGTTCGAGGCCGGAGACGGATGATTCGTCGTCTTCTTCGGCCAGCTCGCGGCCCTTGAGCATGGAGTAGAGGCGCTGGATCGTCCCTATGCAGACACGGGCCGTCGTATCGAGTTGATTGTTAGTCAGCCGCTGAACGATGAACTCTTCGGTGAACTTGAAGTTATTGTACGGCGAGACGTATTGCTGAAACTCCTTCAAGGTTTGATCGGCAAGGTTCCCTCGGTCCACGAGGAAAAGAATTCGTCGCGCGCCGGCAAACTTGAGTAATCGATACGCCAGAACAATTGCTAACAGCGTCTTCCCAGACCCTGTCGCCATTTGCACAAGCGCTCTCGGTCGGTTCTCGCGCAACGACCGTTCAATATTTTGGATGGCTTGAGGCTTTGGCGGCCAAAGGTCGTCAATGAGCGGAGGCATGCGCTTTATTCGACTCAAAAAGGTAGAAACGGATTCTGCTGCAAGCGATGCTCCGCCCAAATTGGTTGGCGCTTCCGTCCGGTCCGGCAGCCAGGTAGCTAGGGATGCTGGCCGATGGAAGCTGAAAACGTGTCGACTACGCGGATCTGGATCCAGACCGTTAGTGAATCGGGTTTCTACACCGGTGCTTTGATAGAGAAATGGGAGCGGGCGCGTATAGGCGGGAAGCCCCGGCGGGAGACCTTTACTGTACTTCTCTGACTGAATTTCGACGCCGGTCAGCGTCTCGCCAACCTTTTTGGCTTCAACAATTCCGGCAGCTTTGCCGTCTATATAAAGGAGGTAATCTGCGGTGCCGTATCCGGGAGCGAGGGGGAAATTTCTGAGGACGACGCCGCGTCCGGCTTGCAGATTGGCTTTTTTGTAGTCCAGGACCTTCCAGCCGGCGTTTTCCAATGCGGCATCGATCTTCTCTCGCGCTTCATCTTCGGGCCCGAGCATGGGCGCAAGAATACAATTTTCGCTACTCGGAAATCACCCATTCCAAAGGTGGGCATGGCGGAATGGCCAGGCGAGGCCTGGCAATGTTCAATTTTCAATGGTGGGTGTTTAATTTCTCGGAAGCGCCTAAAGCCAATACTGCGCTGCAAAATTTTCCCTATCCGCCTTACCACATTAGCGGGTGGCCTCGATGAATCTTCTCACCCGCCCGCCCTGCCGCGCCGAGACGCGGCTTGTCACCAAGCGCCGCAGCGAAAAGACCAATCTTCGTTTCAGGGAGGGATGGGACCCCGCACACTCCTTCCACTCCTTAAGCGTTCCTGTCATGCTGATCCAAACTGCTCCGGCGTATGCTCCTCGCGTTGCCTATACCTCTGGTAAAAGGCGCCAGTGCGGGTGGCGTCGATCGCTTGCTCGCGCGCAGCGGGGTCCCTACACCGGGCGGGGTGCGAGCACGAGCTGTGATCGACGACAGGACCCGCACATTTAACTTGTTTTAGGCGCCGGACCGTCGATCGAGAGCGTGATATGGAAGGCCGTTCCCTTTCCTTCCGTGCTCTCCACCGTGATCGTCCCTCCATGGGCATCCACGACGTCTTTCACAATCTTCGTGCCGAGTCCCGTGCCTCCGACTTTCCTGCTGATCGCCCGGTAGGAGAAGAGGCTGTCGCGGACTTCCGGTGACATGCCCTTGCCCGTGTCGACGACGGACAGCACCACCTGCTTGCCGGATTCGTCCAGGCGTCCCCGAACCGTGACCGATCCGCCCGCCGGAACTTCAGGAATCGCGTTGTTGACCAGATTGTAGATGGCATTGAAGAGCCGGCCTTCATCAGCCCGGATGACGGGCAGCGTCTCGAGTCCCTCCGCCCGGAGGTCCACCTGACGTTCGTTGGCCAGAACGTGAAGGGTCTGGTAGACGTTCGACACGACATTGGTCAAGCGGCAGGGCGCGAACTGCGGTGGCCGCGTCAAGCCTTTGACCGAATCGGCGATTTCTTTGACCCGGTCGTGGATGCGCCGCGAGTTTTGCCGGATCATCTCGGTCAATTCATGGGTCCTCTCTCGCGCGGGTTTGACGTTCGTCGATGCCGCCTCCGGCAATGTGGCAAAACATTCGCTCAATTCCTCTTCGAGCAACTCGGCGCCTCCGGTGATGGGCATGAGCAAATTTTTGAGGTCGTGCCCGATGTCCCCCAACACCCGCGCCACTTCGCCGAGCCGCTGCTCCTCGACGAGACGGGCTTCGCTGCGCCGGAGCTCCTCTTCCGTCCATTTGCGGTCGACGAACAGGCCGACTTTGATCCCGAGATCCGCCAGCATCTCGAGGACATCACGATCCGGCTCCCGACTCGTGCGGCTGAAACAGTCGATGACGCCATACAACCGCTCTCCCTTGCTCACGGGAAACGCAAAGGCGCCACGCAGGCCGGCCCGCGCGGCCATGTCCGCGCGGCGGAACGTAGGATCGGCACAGACGTCCGGAATCCAGATCGATTTCCCCGTGTCCCAGACATGGCCGACGAGCCCTTCGCCGCGTCGAAAGGTCCGGCCCCGACTATCCTGGATGAACTCGATTGCCTCCACGTTCGGCGCATGCCAAAGGTCAACGAACCGCAGCACATTGTCCTGCGGTTCCAACCCCCAGAACATCCCGATCTGCCAATCGAGCGTCTCCCCCACCACGCGCAGCACGCCGTGCGTCGCCTCTTTGATGTTGGCCGACTCCGCCAGCACCCTGGTCACGGCATATTCCGCGGAGAGACGACGCGCCGACCGCTTGGTCTGAGTGAGCGCTGCCCTGGTGTCGGCCACCATGCGCACGTACCCACGGCTCACATAGATCAACGCGAGCACGTACGCAACGAGTCGAACGAGATGCCACACCCACCAGGCACTGTCCCAGGGTGCGGAAAACAGGAACATCACTTCGGCCAATCCGAAGAGCAGTCCGAGTGTGGCGAGCAACTGATGTTCCGCCCTGCCCGTCCGGCCGGCTTCGAGCCAAAACCCGGCGGCACCGGCGAGGAACAAGACGGCGGCGATTCCATTGACGGCGAGCGCTATGGGCGCAAACTGGTCCTGCGTGGTGAATCGTGGCAGGTGGTGAGGCGCGGCGACGACGAACAATCCGAAGGCGACCGTCCCGCATGTGACCAGGTACGGAATGAGGTCTCTGATCCGCCTCCCGATCATCCCCGACGGATGCCACACGAACGAGAAGGCCACGCCGCCGAGGAGACTCGCCGCGCTGCGCAAGAGCACGAAGCCCTGGTCCGGAGAGGAGACGGCGTGAAATCCTTCGAGGATCCCCATTCCCAGTAAACCGCTCGCCAGCCCCTGGAGCCTCTCATCTTCCCACTCCACTTTCCGTGCGAGTAAGACGAGGCCCATGAGGACTGCCGCCAACCCGCCCAGCGCTTCCACCGTCGAATGCAGCGGGACGTGGATTAAGCTCTGGTGCGGCCAGAGGAAGTGGACGAGCAGACCGGAGAGCAACGCGGCGGCGACCATACCGATCGGAAGGAGAGATCGAGCCATAGCACGACGCCCGACAGGATAGGCGACGACATTACGACGCCGTGGAACCACGGGTCAACTACGAGATACCGCGCGGGACGATATCGCTGTTCAGCTATGAAGTGACCCAGTCCATCTGGATACAGGCGGGAGACCTTTCAGCACGTCTCCTTCGCAGAGGCGTGATTTTGCCGTTGTCGGACGTGGTTGTTGCTGCATTGGCCCTTGAGCGTGATTGCTCCGTCTACAGTCTCGACGCTCATTTCAAGGAGATTGCTGGACGGCGACAGGGATAATGACGCCGGGCTGGCAAGCGTACCGGTCCATGCAGATTCCCCCATCCTATTGGTTCCGCTCAGGCGGTTCTCGAGGCGGCTTTTTCCAACAGCTCATGGATGAGTGTTTGATATGGCTTTCCTTGCTTGGCCGCCATCTTCCTCAGTCGATCTAAGAGACGCGGCGAGAGACGAATGGCAATTAATTGTTTAGCCAGGCCGCTTGACGGCCTACCGACCCGGCGTGCGCGTTTGAGCTCTTCGTCGGTTGACTCTGGAATGTCTGAGAAATCAATCTGGCTGTCCGGCATATGCTTCACGCTCACGCCGGCTCGCCTGCCTTGCGCTGATAATCCGAATCGTCTCTTTTTCATCGTCGGTTCTCCTTATCGTGTATACGACAAGCAGTAATCGGTTTCCAACAGAACGGCCGATTCGTTTGAACCGTATATACATTAATTCGTCAGGCCATCGCAAGCGCGCTCTTCTAAGGCGTCATGCCAGGAAGATCGAAAACTGCCGGCGGCAGATCGGTCTGCCGGAGCCCCGAAAAGCCAAAGGGAACCACGCCACGAATGGTTGCATTTCGAAACGTTGCAACAGACACTTTTTGATGTCGGAGCGTTGACTTGTCCCGTGCGGCGCCCTAGACTCTCTCCGTTTTTGACACGGAATCGATATGGATCAGGAATCGCTGGCGCAAATTCAAGAAATTATCGGTGCGGCTACTGACTCGCTTCGAGCTGACATTGCCGAAGCCAGACGCGACACTGGCGTCCTCAGGCAAGAACTGCAACTGGTTACCGCGTCGCTTCGCGCTGACATTGCCGATGCTCGGCATCAGACTGAGGTTCTTTCCGATGGACTGAGACAGGAACTTCGTGCAGATATTGCCGAAGCGAGACGCGACACCGGCGTCCTCAGGGAAGAGTTGCAAGTCGTCGCTGAATCGCTTCGGAGTGATATCGCGGATGCGAGGCGGCACGCGGGTGTCCTCAATGAAGAACTTCGGCATGAGGTTCAACTGCTCGCCGAAGGATTTGAAATGCATTTGAGCCGGCGTCATGCTGAGGAATGTGCCCATTTGGACGAACAATTCAGAGAAACACGAGCCTTGGTCCAGCTTTCCTACAGTCAAATCCAGGAACGAGTTGAACGTCTCGAGCAACGTGTTCGCCATTCTTACCCGCACGACCCACCGCATGCCGAGACGTGCGCTTGGCCCAAGCGAGTCACATCCAACCCTAATCCGAAGATCATTTGCCCCTCTCCCCAATGGGGCGAGGGAAAGACGGCCAACGGTGGCTACTTCCCTTCAATGCTCACACCCCTCCCGTAGGCATTATTCGGTGAATCGTATCTGTATGGGCTGCCGGCGCCGTACGGGTTGTTGATCGAGTCCGGCGAGAACGGCAAGCCGTAACGGCCGAACTTATTGCTGGTGGAGTCCGGATCGAAGGGATTTGCGCTGACGCGAACGGACGGCAAGCTAGGACAGCTCGGCGGTGTCTACGGCAAAGACCTCGTTGAGCGTCAAATGTGGTGTGGCGGTCGCGTCGGGCACTCGCCTCCAATTCCACTTCAACGTGTCACCCGCCTTGGAGTGCCGGTCGCAGAACAGCACGAGGTGTGTCTCGCTGGCTGGAGCCAACTGCTGGTTCGTGACGGTGACTTCATAGTGCATGTCGGCCTGATGAAGGCAGCCGTCCACCGTACACTTCGAGGGCGTGGGCGATGCCGCGATGGGATTGGCCCGGCCGGTGAAATCTGTTTGCGCCTTGATTCCCAATTCCATGTGCGACCCTCCAAAGTGTTCCGGTGAGGATATCAAGTCCGAGTCGTCCAAAGCTAGTGGTTCTTTGGGATGGTAAAAAGGGGAGCCGCTCGAACGACGGCGTTATGCTCGCGGCTTCGGACAGTCGGGCGTCGTTTTCCGGGCCTTGCACAACTGATATCGGCCGTTCTCCGCCCAGTATCGCAACGACTCATAGACATCCGACCAAGAGTTGAACGAATCGGCCGCGAGTTTTTTCTTTCCCACCCGCCGATCGACACCTGCTCGCAGCACTTCTCCCGTTGCCGCGTCGCTGATTTTGGCCTCGATGACCGCCTCTCCGGTGAAGGCCGGTTTGCCGGTGGCGACGGTTTTGAGCAGCGAGCCGGCCGCCAGCACGTTCATCGGAGCCGGAATCGTCGAGACGACGTCGAGCATGGGCCAGGACTCTTCGAGATGCGTGATGGCCACCTGGGCACGTAAGGTACCGGGGCCGGGCTTGTCGACCATCTCGTAGTCTTTGGACATCTCCTGATAGATCACCGCATAAAACGTGTCGGCCATGAGCTGCGCTTCGCTTTGCGAGATCCCCTGCATTTTGCCTTGTGGACCACGGAAGAACAGCACGGGATCCAGCATGATTTTTGTGTACGTGCCCGGTGGAATGAGCGCGGCCTTCGGATTTTTATAGATCAGCAACGACTCTCCCGCATCCTCATTGCCTTCCGTCATCTTCGGGTAGAGATCTCTGAGGAACCCCAGCTTGTCGACCGTCCGTGCCTGTTTCGTCGCGGCGCAGCCGCAGACGAACAGCACCACTGCGACGAGGAGGATGGCATGCAGCCGGATCAGCAAGGTTGCCTTGCGAGGCATCATGGGCGGGGAGCATACGCACAGGGGGGACAGAATGCAAGGCACGGATGCTCTGAGCGTCACTGTATAATGTGCTGGTGTGGGCGAAAGGAGATGACCCATGCCTGGAATTGCGCTGGTGACCGGAGCGAATAAGGGGATTGGGCTCGAGGTCGTCCGGCAATTGGCCGCGCGGCAATGGCGGGTGTTTCTGACCGGGCGCTCGCTCGCCGCGGTTCGGAAGGCAGCCTCGACCATCGGCCCCTTGGTCAAACCCGTCCCTCTCGACGTGACGAGCCGGGTCAGCATCGACGCGGCCCTCCACAATGTCTCGCAGGCGGTGGATCATCTGGACGTCTTGGTGAACAACGCGGGGATTCTCGATCACGATGAAGGCTCGGTCTTCGATCTGCCGGGGGAGCGCCTCCGGCGGATGTTCGAGACCAACACGATCGGGCCGCTGCTCGTGACTCAGGCTTTTCTGCCGGTGCTGCGGAAAAGTGAGGCCGGCCGGATCATCAATGTTTCGAGCGGCGCCGGTCAACTGTCCGACATGGACACCTGGGCGCCGGCCTACAGCATTTCGAAGACGGCGCTCAACGGTGTGACCGCCCAATTCGCAGCCGCGCTGAAGGGCTCGAACATCGCGGTGAATTCGGTCTGCCCCGGCTGGGTCAAGACGGACATGGGCGGCGGTGAGGCGCCGCGGTCCGTCGAACAGGGCGCGGACTCGATCGTGTGGCTCGCCACCGAGGCGCCGGCTTCACTGACAGGGCGGTTCATCAAAGACCGCCGACCTATTCCGTGGTGACATGGAATTATCGTCTTTCTGATCGGAGATACCTTCCGCTGTGCGAGCGCCAAACCGTGCGGCGGGCATGCCGTCCTCACCGTGTGGTGATCCAGAGACAATCTGTCTTCCACCCTTCCGACATTCATTAATTTTCATCTGAACAACCGCTCCGTTTTCAGGGCGTTGCAGTCTCATTAATCTAATATTCATCGGTATTTCTCTTGCTTTTTTTAGCAGTAGTTCTCGGTTCACTGTTTTACAAACCTCGCTCACATAGGAGGTGTTTATGAGGATCGTCCCCTTGTTCGTGCAAACCATAGCAGCGACCGGTTTACTGAGCGTCTGGATGATCAATCCCCCACCGGCCTCGACGCAGCAACAGATGAG
>DATFDJ010000075.1:0-17446 GCA_035252115.1 Nitrospira sp.
AGGAGGCATGGTCTCAGCCCAACACCCGTTTGACCGCGGCGAGCAATTCTTCGCCCTTGAAGGGTTTTACGACATGTGCATTCGCACCTTGTTGCTGCCCCCAGAATTTGTCGCTCTCGTTTCCCTTCGAAGTACACAGGATGATCGGAATGTTTTTGGTGCGGTCATCGTTCTTGAGGTCTCGGCAAGCCTGGAATCCATTGCGGCCCGGCATGACCACATCCATGACGATCAAATCCGGCTTCTCAGTCACCACCTTCTCTTCAAGCTTGTCCGTGTTCGGAAAGGACACCACGGTGTGATTGGCTCCTTTGAGATACCCCTCGATCATCTGAAGCTCGGCGTAGGAATCGTCAACGACTACGATCTTGCTCATTGTGCAATCTCCTTGATGTAAAAATGTGAACGTTACTCGTGCTCGACTGTTTTACTTCAGCGGCAATACGACGCTGATGGCCCCTGCCAGCTCTCCTTCTTTCCATCCTTCCTTCTTATTTCCCGTCACATCCCGTTCGCCCTTGGGAGCACCATGACACGTGAGGCAGCTCGCCCCCGCGTATTCCGGGTCCATCATACGAAGTACCGGCCGGCCGTCCACCATGGTATTGCGGACGTAGGACTGACCCTTGGGATGACGTGGATCGCTGAACATACGAAGCACCTCGGCCTCGAAATCATCGGGTCTGTTGTTGGGGTTGCGATAGTCGATGCCAGTCAGTTTCAACCGGACACCCGATTTCTTATAAAAATGTTCTCCAGTTCTCCTCGTGAACACGGCGGGAATGAATCCCTTAAAAGAAATGCCCTGCTTGTTGATGATCGGTTGCGCCTCGTCGACCACTTCTTTTTCGGCTTCCACAAGAGCTAGATACAGATTCGCTTGCGGCACCACGTTGGGAATTCGCAAGTCGACCTTTGTTCGTTTCTTAAAGCGATCGATGACTTGCGCCGCCATATAGTCCCCTGTGAAGCCTTTGTCGGCTTTGGTCGGATCATTGATGTTGGCCATCTGCTCTGAAACCACGCCCCGGCCGATCTTCACCAACTCGATAAGGTGTTCGGCCACTTCCGCCTCATTGGCGGCCATCGCGGGACCCGCGCAGAGGGCCAATGCCGTCACCGACAATATGCCCGCGATTCGTCTCCCGAGATCCATCGATTTCATACCGCCCTCCTTGATTGGTCTCTTGATAAAGTGTTCATTCCCCTCAAGTCCCAGAGACATCGCCCGACAGAGAACCGGATCTCTCGCACAATAAAGATCTTGATTTCGCAGACGGAGACGCGACCAAGATAGTCTCCGGCACGTGGCCGTTAAGCAAAGACTGTGCTTACTACAGTCGGTTTTTACTTATCTCCGTCCTGCTTATAATTGTCATGTGTTGTCAACGTGTTATGCCGTTAGCGGTTCATTACATCATGGTCATCACAGCACAAGACTGTTCACCTTGTGACAAAATGATGCGCTTCCTGGCAAAAAATGAACTTCGCCGGGGCTGCGATAGTCTTCTGTTTCTGAAAAGTTTTTTCCTCATCGTTTGTGAAGTGTCGCGAAGCGAGCCGTATCGGTACGATGGGAAAAGTCTAGCAGAGAATAAAATTTTTGCCGTATCGTCCCGCTAACGAAATGGCACCCACGGGAAGGAAGTAGAGAACGTCGAGAAAAGTATGGCGAGAAGCTCAGTGCAAAGGTCCGTGTGACCCTGCTGCAAGCGACTGCGGAATCACACTGAGCGATCGAGGCGAACGGTTGAGTCCTTCACGAATGCAGCGAGCGACGAGCCTTCCGACCATGGATCCGACATTGGTATGCGTGCCGCTATATTGGACTCTATATTTCCCGGCAATGCTTGCAGCGACGACGACCGCGTCAGTGCCGGTTCCGGTCGCATGACGACGACCGGACGCGTTTCGAACGTTCATCTCGATCAGAGTGGCCGTCTTGCTTTCCGTTGCAACCTGCACGGCTCCCACCATTGCCGGCGTGGCCAAGGTAGCATTGGTGACCAGTATGATATTGATGGTGCCGATATGGCTGCATCGTCGCGTTTCCCCTCTGTGTATCGCAGGGTCTCCGGCTCGTACCGCATTCGTGACACCAACAGTGCAAAAACATTCGATCCAAATGCCTTGCGATTCTTCACGACCCTTGACTAGTCTCTTCATCGGAACAGCGGTCATCAACCCGACGACCGGGAACGCAGCCTTAGCCACAAGAGCCACCTTCGCCAGATAACGTGCCGGATCGCTGCACCTCATCGTTCGACGGACTCGGACCGAGCCGTTTGACGGCAGCAATGCCGGATTGGGTGAGACCTGGTGATTCAGGATCGAGCGGGCACGGATCAATCCCCCACCTCGTGGCGCAGAAGACAATACCCGATGCAACTTTCCCAATTCGATCACCAAGGTATTGCGAACCGTTCGGTGCTTGACGTGGAAGACAACCTTCTTCGATCCCCGCATACCCTATCCCAAAATGTTCTTCAAAGCCCCAACGAGCCGATTATTCTCGTTCTCGGTTCGAACGGCGATCCGGACCGTCCGCGCATTGAGGCCTGGTACGGAGGCACACTCGCGGATCACGAGACCTTGCCGGTAAAGCGATTCTGCCGCGGTGCGACCTCGATAAGAATCCGGCAATTCGAGCAGCAGGAAATTCGCCCGACCAGGAAACAGCATCAGCCCGGGCAATGAGCCCAGCAACTTGGTCAATCGGCGTCGTTCCCGTTCGACATAGGTCAAGCTGAGCCTTGCATGGTGTCGATCCTGTATGGCCGCCTCAGCAGCCAATTGAGCGAGGACGTTGACCGACCAAGGAGGTTGATGTCGTCGTAGGCTCGCGGCAACGCGGGGTGAGGAAACGGTGTATCCCACACGGAGACCAGGTAGTGCGTAAAATTTGGTGAAGCTTCTGAGCAGGATGAGATTCGGATAACGGCTCAGGCGAGGCTTCATCGATTGCGTGCGACAATATTCAACGAAGGTTTCGTCGAGAATGACCCATATCCCTGAACGTTCGGCACTCCCGATGAGAGCCAGCAATTCGGCCCGGTCACATATTTGACCGGTCGGACTATTGGGATTACACAAAACAATCGCGTCGAAAGCGGACCCTGCTTTGCCTTGTGACTGAAGAAGGTCCCTCGCTTGTTCCAGCGGGGGTCGATAGCCCTCGCTTCTCAATGCCGACACGGTTCGACTTCTCATCCCGGCTCGCCTCAGTGCATCGGCGTACTCGGAAAAAGTCGGGCCCACAATCAAGGCCGATCGCAGCCCCAACGCTCGGGGAATCAGATCGATCAGTTCGGTGGATCCGTTTCCAATGACAAAATGATCACGAGACAATTTCCATTGAGACGCGAGCACACGTCGCAAGGACTCACAATCGGGGTCCGGATAATGATGGATGAACCGTACACCCGCAGCCAGTGCCCGCTTGACTTTTGGGGAAGGTCCGAGCGGATTGATGCTCGCGCTGAAGTCCAGAATGGTATTGATAGGTCTTTGCAGGTTTCGGGACGCCGCGTAGACATTTCCACCGTGACTACCGGTCGGGTTCACGACCATCGATACCCTACGGTCATGATGATGCCCAAGAGGTAGGCCACGGTCATCATCCATTTGGCTCTCTCGATATGTTCGATCGACAAGTCTTCGACGGCGTCGCCGAGTCGCGGCCGTTCATACGGTATTCGATCATAGAAATTGAGCCCCCCCAACCGAACACCCAAGGCTCCCGCCATTGCGGCTTCAGGCCTGCCGCTATTGGGACTTGGGTGCTTGCGTCCATCCCGCCATAAGACGGTCGCACTCCGTGTGACGTGAGCCGTTCCCCACCCGACCAACCCAGCCGCCGCCACCGTCAACCACGCGGTCACGCGTGCAGGAATCCAGTTCACCAGATCGTCCAGCCTGGCCGAAGCCCATCCCAAGTCGCGATACCGTTCATCTCGATGGCCGACCATAGAATCCAGCGTCGATATCGCCTTGTACGCCAAAGCAAGCGGTGCTCCGCCCACGGCCAGGCACAGTAACGGCGCGATCACCCCGTCCGATGCGCTTTCGGCCACGGTTTCCACCGTCGCCCTTACGATTTCCGGCTCCGGCAAACGGTCGGTGTCGCGTCCGACGATCATACCCACCGCCCGACGCGCGTCGGCCAATGAACCGGCCTTCAATGAATCTGTCACCATCCCGACATGGTCGACCAGATCTCGCCAAGCCAGCGTTGTACTGGCCAAACAGATCTCAATGGTTCGTCCGACCCATTCGTGCAGAGCTGCGCCGACTGCAATCAACGTCCACCCGGCGAGAAACGCCGCGCTTGGTAACCCGACTGCCAATACCACTCCTGCCACGCGGAGCGCGCTCGGTCCTGAGAATACAGCTCGTGCCTGTTTTTCAAATCCATCGATGAGAGAACCCATCCAACGGACGGGATGCGGAGCCCATCGTGGATCGCCAATCACCGCATCGAGCAGGCACGCCAACAATAGATCCCCGGGCATCATGGGATCAGATCGGTCAACGGAACCGAAAGCAGAAAAATGATTTCGGCCACTTCATTGGTCGCACCGAGTGTGTCCCCCGTCACGCCACCCAGGACACGCCGGAAAAACATCGTCATCATACGAGCAATGGCGGCTCCAGCGGCGAGAAAGACTCCGGCCGGTACGACCCCAAACGTCACGGTCAAGAGACAGGCAATCAGCACCGTCGATCCGATCACATGCTTGACGGAGAGATCCGCGAGAAACGGAGCACCCAGTCCCCCTTCCGGCCTCGCGTAGGGAGAGCCATAGGCTCCAGCCACCATGGCCCACCGGCCCATCGCCGGCACACAGAGTAACGCGGGGAATCGCGTCACGTCACTCAGCGACACGATTGCCGAGTATTTGAGAATCAGGGAGAGAAACAGTCCCGTGGCTCCAAGCGCGCCGATGTGCGGGTCCCGCATGATCGCCAGTCGCTCGGCAGAGGTTCTTCCGCCCGCGAGTCCGTCGACCGTGTCGGCCAGACCATCCTGATGGAGGCCTCGTGTTACCGCCACAAGAAGGAGAATCAGCAGCCCCGCCACTACTTCGTGGGATAACCAGCGAGCCAATAGCAGATCGGTCACCGCCAGGAGACCGCCGAGCAGCATCCCCACCAGGGGATACCACATCATTGAACCGGCCAATTCACCGGCAGCCGGCTGATGGTGATCACGGCTCAACGGCACCGCCGTGAGAAATTGCCACGCGAAGAGCAACGGACGTACGCTCGTGGTCATGAGCTTCGCCCCGAGACGCCCGCCTCGCCGAACGTCGCCATCTGGGTGAGAATCTTGACGGCCGCTTGGACCAGCCCCATTCCCAGGCAGGCGCCCGTGCCTTCTCCCAGGCGAAGATCGAGGTCCAAGAGCGGGTTCAATCCCAGATGATCCAGGATCACCCGATGTCCTCGCTCCACCGATCGGTGGGACGCGATGAGGTACTGGCGGCAACGGGGCTGCAGTCGGCAGGCGATCAACGCGGCCGCTCCTGAAATAAATCCGTCCAAGACAGCCGGTACCTTTGCTGCGGCTGCTCCCAGAATGAGCCCGGTCATTCCCGCGATTTCCAATCCCCCCACTTTGGATAGGACATCGAGGCCGTCATCGGCATCGGGCCGATGGCGCCGGATCGCGCGTTCGATCACCTGGACTTTTTTTCTGCGCCCCTCCTCATCGATGCCGGTTCCCAGTCCGGTCACGACGTCGACCTCCGCGCCCGTCATCACAGCCGCGATGGCGGCGCTTGCGGTCGTATTCCCGATTCCCATCTCGCCCGTCCCGATCAAACCCACCCCCTCACGAACCGCGTCCGTCGCCAATTCGATTCCGATCATCAGCGCCTGTTCGGCGGTTTCCCTGGACATCGCCGGATCGTGGACCATGTTTCGAGTTCCAGCCATCAACTTTCGGCGGATCAGCGCCGGCCCCGGCTCGAATTCCTGCGCCACGCCGATGTCCACCACACGGACCTCGACATTCGCATGACGAGCCAGCACATTGACTCCGGCTCCGCCACGCAAAAAATTGAGGACCATCTGAGCGGTAACATCGCGAGGATAGGCACTCACGCCCTCCTCCACCACTCCATGGTCCGCGGCAAATGTGAACACCATGCTGCGGGGAACAGACGGCTTGCGTTCTCCCGTCATGGCGCAGTACTGCACGGCCAAGTCCTCGAGCCGTCCAAGACTGCCCTGAGGTTTTGTCAAGCAGTCCAGCCGCCTCTTCGTATCCGTCACGACCACTTCGTCAATGTCGCCAATGCGCTCGATCACTTCACCCAGCGTCATCATATCTCCTTATTTCAATCGTACGGAGAGGCCGCTGACCACAAGATAGACCTCGTCCGCCCGCTCTGCGACCAGACGATTCACGGTGCCGGCTAGTTCGCGAAAGCGCCGCGACGGGGCATCGGCTGGGACCAGTCCCATCCCAAGTTCGTTCGTGACCAGTACGACACGTGCGGCAGCACGCCTGACGGAACGGAGCAGTTTGAGCAGATCCCGCAACACTCCTTTCTCCGCACGACCTCGCCTGCAGCGATTCGACAGCCACATCGTCAGGCAATCCACCACGACCACGGGATACTTGGCACCGCACTTTTCGAACCAGCCTGTCAACTCTTCCGGTACTTCAGCCGTCACCCATGTCGGCGAGCGTGAAAATCGATGCCGGGCAATCTTCGCTGCCATCTCCTCGTCCAGTCCTTCACCCGTCGCGACAAACGCGCGTGGCGCCGACTTGCGGACTCCCTTCACTGCCAGGCGGAGCGCCACATCGCTCTTGCCGGAGGAGGCGCCGCCGAGAACGACAATCAAGCGAGACCGGCTCTTCGTCGCCATGGCTAGACACCCTCGGCCACGAGTCGGTTAAGCAACGGCATCGAGACATGCTGTTCGACAAAGTCGGCCCATTGATCGAGTTGTCGGTCGAGCGACAATTCCCTTGTCTCAGGGAGCCCCTTCCACCTCTTTGCCGCCCGCAATCGATTGAGCCACCAACGGCGAAATGGGCTCTGGTCGAACAGACCGTGGAGGTATGTTCCAAAGATCAGTCCTCCATGGACCGATATTCCATCATCCAATATCTCAGGAGACTTGTCGTGATATAGTTCAATGAACGGTTGAGCATCCTCATCGGGCATCGTCCGGCCCATTCTGACCTGATATCCAACCACCGGTTCTCCACTCTCACGATGCCGCCCTGACACTTGCCGGACAACTTTCGGGAAGGCAAACGTCGTGGTCACCGGCAGCATTCCAAGTCCATCGACTTCGTCCACATCCGATTCGATATGCTCCGGATCACGGATCAGTCGGCCAAGCAGTTGATAGCCGCCGCAGATGCCACCGACCGTCCCCCCTTCGGTCAGTACATGTTGCGCCAAGCGATCGAACCCTCGGGCTCGAACGAATCGCAACGCCTGAACGGTGTGTTTCGAGCCGGGGAACATGATCGCGTCCAGCGGACGATGCGTTGCCTCTCTCAGTCTAATCAATTCCACGTCCGGCTCCCTGGCCAGCGGTTCAAAATCCGTGAAGTTCGAAATGGCCGGTACATCGACGATCCCAATCACCACACGCTCCATTTTGGTGCTGTATCGGCATTGTGTATTGTCCCAACCGAGTGAGTCTTCCTCCGGAACAGCCAAGTTCTCCCAATGAGGCAAGACGCCCGCACAGACCATTCCGGTCTCTTGGGATACGCGAGCGAGTCCACTGTTGAGAAGACTCCTGTCGCCGCGAAACTTGTTGATCACGAACGCTTTCAGGTGGCGACGATCCTCGTCATCCAGTAAGGCCCACGTCCCAACCAGCGAAGCGAAAACCCCGCCACGATCGATATCCCCGACAAGGAGAACCGGCGCCTTCGCGTACCGGGCCATTTCCATGTTGACGACGTCGCAGTCACGCAGATTGACTTCTGCAGGGCTGCCGGCGCCTTCCAGCACGATGAGATCAAAGTCTTGGGTAAGTCGCGTAAAGGCCTCCTGCACGCTCGTCCAATATCGGCGACGCACCAGGCCGAAGTCGTTCGCGGACAATGAACCGGCCACCTTTCCTCCGACGACCAATTGCGCTGTGGTGTCGTCCGCGGGCTTGATCAAAATGGGATTGAAGTCCGCTTGCGGGGCCACACGGCACGCTGCGGCCTGCACGGCCTGGGCGCGTCCGATTTCCTTGCCATCCGGCGTGACGAACGAATTGTTCGACATGTTTTGCGCCTTGAAGGGTGCGACACGGAGACCGTACCGCTGAAAGAGGCGGCAGAGCGCTGCGGTGACAACGGATTTCCCCACATGGGAGGCTGTGCCCTGGATCATCAGTGTACGCGCCGCCATCTTGCCCTACACACCGCCGGTCCGATCCCATAAGAACTCCGGCTCGCCTTGAGTCTTCGCGACCCAGCGCGCCAGCACGAACAATGCGTCGCTCAACCGATTCAAGAATGCGTTGATCCGCGCATCGACCGCCTCTTCCCTTGCCAGGCGAACCGAGATGCGTTCGGCCCTCCGGCAGATCGTTCTCGCCTGATGCAAGAACGCGGAGACTTTTCCCCCGCCGGGCAAGATAAATTCCTTGAGAGGCGCCAATTCCTCCTGACAACGGTCGATCATCTTCTCCAGTTTCGTCACGTCTTTTTCTCCGATCTGCGGCATGTTCTTGAAGCTCTGACCGGGCGCGGTCGCCAGAATTCCGCCGATATCGAACAGCTTGTTCTGGATCCACCGCAAGTCTTCTTCCAATTGCTCCGCCCGGTCTTGCCGGCCGATTCCGTCGGCATTCATGACCCGCGCGACGCCGAGGGACGCATTCAATTCATCGACCGTTCCGTAGGCTTCGACGCGCAGGCAGTCCTTATCGACCTGCTGACCGCCGGCCAGCCTGGTCCGGCCGGCATCACCCGTTCTCGTGTAGACTTTCGTGATGCGCATTCGGATTCCTCCCGCTCTTCTCCATTCTGTTTCCCCAAGACTCCGTATGAATAAGCCGCTCGACCGGGATCCTGCTCCGCCAGCCGACGATTTCGAGATCCGGGTGCGCGGCGAATTCGGATACGTAACCGAGGCACAGATAGGCCAACACCGTGACGTCTCGTGGAATTCGGAGGAGTTGCTTCACGGCTGCATGGTCCAAAATGCTGACCCATCCGACCCCGATCCCTTCGGCTCTCGCGGCGAGCCACAGGTTTTGGATCGCGCAGCAAGTACTGTACAGATCGGTCTCGCGTACCGTCGAGCGTCCCAGCACATGAGGCCCGCCTCGCCGATGGCTGCAGGTTACGCACAGATTGACCGGCGCTTCTCTGATTCCTTCGAGCTTGAGGCTCCGGTACAAGGCGGCTCGTTCCCCCTTATACCGCCGCGCGGCATCGGCGTTCGTCTTGGAGAAGAGCCGTTTGACCGCCTGCTTGGTCGCCTGCTTACGAATTACGACGAAATCCCATGGTTGCATGAATCCGACCGATCCGGCATGGTGAGCCGCCGTCAGCAGACGGGTCAAGACGTGATCCGGAATCGGCGCCGGTAAAAAGTTTTTCCGCACGTCCCGTCGTTGAAAGATCGCTCGATAGACGGCTTCCCGTTCAGGTGCTGAGAATCCACCGTTGGGCGATGTCATGTCCGACTCGCCTCACCGGACTGTTGAGCGTCCGAACACGCTTGCGGCCCCAGCTCGCCGGCGACGACTTTCTTCAAGCAAGCCGGACAGAGGCAGTCTTTGAATCGGCCCGCGATCCAATCCATCTGTTGCTCGGTAATACCGATCGTTCCGCACCAGCATTGGTACCCGCCGCACTCGAACGCCTGGCGGCAGTTCTCGCACGTTTTCTGAATCGATCCCTTCAAAACTCGACTCCCGGCTGTGCCTTCACGCCCTTGCGGAACGGATGCTTGACCTGTTTCATCTCTGTGACAAGATCGGCCGCTTCGTTCAACTGCTCGGTAGCTCCTCGTCCCGTGATCACGACGTGCTGCATACGCGGGCGGGCGCGCAATACGGGTAAGACGTCGTGAAGAGCCACGTACTCTTGCTGCAGCACGATGTTGAATTCATCGAGAATGACCATGGCATAGGACGGATCTTGGAGGAACCGGCACGCCGTCTTCCACGCGTCTTGTGCGAACACCGTGTCCCGCTCGCGGTCCTGCGTCTCCCAGGTGTAGCCTTCGCCCATCCGGAGGAAGACCACGCGGTCGCCGAACGACTTCAGCGCCCGCTCCTCCGCCGTGTCGATGGCGCCTTTGATGAACTGCACCACGGCCACCTTCATTCCATGCCCGACACAGCGCAGCGCCATTCCCATGGCGGCAGTGGTCTTGCCTTTTCCGGCTCCGGAATACACGATCAACAAACCTTTTTCTTCCTGCGCCGCTTCGATCCGTCGATCAACCGAGGCTTTGAGTCGCTGCATCCTGGCTGTATGCTCGTCCTGCTCGCTCATCGTCAGCCTCCTGTGCTCACGGACGCACGCGAACGTGAGCAGCGTGCAGCCGCGACCAGTGACGCGGCAACGCTTGGTTGGCTGGCAAAATGCAAATGACTGTAGAAGGCGAGCACCCAGCCGGTTATCAGGCCGTCGCATCCCTGTGGCCGACCTTGGGTATCGCTGAGGGAACAGGCATACTCAAGTGGCCCGACTGGAACCAGCTTCGAATAATGGAATTCATGCCCTCGCACGGTGAGCCCCGGTTCGCCGAGAAAAGAATGACTTGAACAGTGAACCGTTCGATATCCCAATGTCATCGATGATTTCTGCATGACCGCTTCAGCGGGAAAGATGCCGACCATCTCGTGGGAACGACCGTCGAAGTCTCGGATGGCCTGCGTGAGATACATCAGACCGCCGCACTCCGCATAGATCACTCCTCCGCGCTCTGCGAAGCTGCGAACGGCTTCTCGCATGGCGAGGTTGGTCGCAAGCCGCTCACCATGCACTTCAGGATAGCCGCCTCCCAGATACAGCATGTCCACGTTCGGCAGGGACCGGTCGGCTATCGGGGAGAACGGCACCAACTCCGCCCCTTCGGCTTGCAAGAGCTCCAAATTGTCGGAGTAGTAAAAGCAAAACGCGGAATCCTGCGCAAGCCCGATGCGAACCGTTCGTTCCATTCTTCCGCGGGGAGAGGCTGTCTCGGGAATCCATGGAAGTTCTCCGGCCGACCGAGCCAACGCTTCGACGCTGTCGAGATCGACGGTGTCCCGCACCGCGGCGGCCAGCCGATGGTACAGCTCACTCGAGGTTTGTTCCAACGCCGTCACGAGACCGAGATGTCGGTCCGGGACAGTGACCGAGGGATCGGGCTTCACATAACCCACGACAGTCAGATCCGTCTCCGCTTCCACCGCATCTTTCAACAATCGGTAGTGCCCTTCGCTGCCCACCTGATTGAACAGCACGCCCGCCACCCGAAGGCCGGTGTCGAAATTCGCAAACCCGCGTGCCATGGCTGCTGCCGAACGGGCCATCGCAGCGGCGTCAATGACCAGAAGGACCGGAGCGCCTATCTGCTTGGCCAATTCCGCCGTGCTGCCGATGTCGTTCACCGCCGAGCTGCCGTCGAAGAGGCCCATCATTCCTTCGACGATCGAGAGATCGGCCCCGGTCGCTGCCCGTGCAAAAATATCCCGATTGACCTCTCTCCCTAACATCCAGCCGTCAAGATTACGCGACGGCCTTCCGGTCGCGGCGCAATGGTGAGTCGGGTCGATAAAGTCAGGCCCCACTTTGAATGCCTGCACACAGCGGCCCCGCTCTTTCAGCGCGGTCAGCAAGGCCACGGTCACCGTCGTCTTTCCGACGCCGCTGTGGGTACCTGCTATGACCAGTCGTGGGTAGTGTGTCATGGCGAATCAGATCGGTATGTCGAAATTCGTTCTCAGACCTCCAAATATCGATCGAACTGGAACGCCGAAGAACAGCACTTCTTCATATTTTTCATTGAAAAGATTGTCGGCGCGCACATAAACCTGCATGCGCTTTGTAACATCATAGGTCGCTGACAGATTCCAGACCAAAAAGGAGGGAATCGATTGGGTATTCCCCGAGTTGTTATATCGTTGTCCGACAAACCGCCCTTCGAGATTGGCTCTCAGGGCTTCGATCGGCTGATAACTGACAATGGTCGACCATTGGTTGAGTGGCCACTTGGGCAAACGCGTGTCCTGACCGCTCGTTAAATCATTTGTCGCCGTATAGGTGTATTGAAACTGAAGATCCAAGCTCTTGATCCACGGCACGTCGCGAAGGAGTTTGAATTTTGCGCTGGCCTCAATGCCTTGAGCTCTGGCGAGTCCGGCATTGACGGCACAGAAGTTGGTGCCAAAGACGGGATCGACGCCGCAGATCACGGGATCGGGAACGGAAAGGATGAGGTTTCGATACCTGGTCCAGAAATATCCTATACTGATGGTGCCCCGATCATTCGGCAACGTTTGGTCAATAGCCGCATCGAGCCCTTGGCTCTTTTCCGGTTGCAAGTGAGGGTTGCCAAAACCCGGGAAAAATAATTGGTTGATGGTCGGCGCTCGAAACCCGGTTCCATAGCTGCCTCGCAGCTTGGTGCCGGTTTCCTGATGGAGGTAGCCCCCCGTCACGCGATACGTGGTCGCGCTGCCGAAGACATTGTATTCATCTTGTCGAATCCCCGCGGTCCCGAATACGCGATCCCAGAGGTTCAACTGACCTTCAGCAAACCCTGCATTGCTGCTGACGATCTTGTTTGGAACTGTGACCACATTATTCAAGATGTCGAAATTCTTTCCCATCTGTTCACGAAACTGATAGCCCGCTGTGATCAGCAAGGGCTTCCCGAGCTGAACGTTGTGCTGCCATTCGATCCGGTTGCTTATGGTGTCGATCTGAGAGATTGCCTGGAACGGTGGACCGATGACGCCGGTCACGAGATCCCGCTGGACCGTTCCGTTCGTGGAAAAGAGATTATCCGTTGCTCGCGCTAGGCTGAGCCTCTGCGACCACCAGTTCGTGATCGGCTGCAGATAACTCCCCGCGAAGACATACTGCGTGTCTTGAGATTTTGCACCGAGCACGTCGGCCGGGGTGGTTTGGCCTGTACTGGGGTCGAACCCAAAGCCGTCGAAGTTCGTGATGCCGTTCAGCCACCGGAAGTTGAATTCCAAGCGTCCGTCTTTCGGCAGATCGACACCTAATTGAGTCGATCCCTGCCAGTTATGGTATCCGTCTCGTTCACTGGCTCCCCGCCGATAGTTGATCGCAGAAAAATTCGCCGTGTCCCAGCGCGAGATGGTTCCCGAGAAGTCCACCAAGCCTTTTTTCCCGGTGAGGCTCGCGCCCTCTCGAATCGTGTTGAACGATCCATATTCGGAGAAGGCCGAAATATTCGGAGCGCCTCGGCCGCGCCTGGTGGTGATGTTAATCACACCGCCCATGGCATCGGCCCCCCACAACATGCTTTGATTGCCTCGCAAGATTTCAATCCGCTCGATATTGTCGCTGGTCAGATTGGCAAAATCGTAACTGCCGATCGTGGCGCTATTCACGATTGCGCCATCGATCAAGACGAGGGTTTGCTCCGGCGTTCCTCCGCGCATCCGAACATCGACGGTCGTCCCAGGTCCTCCGCTCTGGAAGACCGCAAGCCCTTGGGCCAGGCGAAGGGCATCCGCAACAGTTTTGATTCTCCGTTGCTGTAGTTGTTCTCCCGAAATGGTTTCCACAGCGCTCGTGACTTGCCTGACCGGCACTTCGGTCTTCGTCGCGCTGATCACGACCTCCGGTGTTTCGATCACCTCGGGCTGGTCGGCCATCGTTCCTTCTTCGGCCGATGCAATAGGAGTGGGAAGCGCACCCCCGAGAACGAGAATCAGCACACGAAACAGCGAATGTCGGGATATCCACGACATGGAAAACCTCCCTTTGACTCGAAGGGTGTTCCGATTCCGTCAGTTGGGTCTCCTGACTCGCGGATCGCCGATCGTCTACGCCTTCCCGTGTGCCGGAGCACACAGTGGCATCGATGCAGACGCTCTCCCCGCTTACAGTGGCGGCACCGTGATGGATTTGCACCATCTTCCCCGGCGCTGACGGGTTATCTCCTCCTAATACCTTCCCTCATGTTGCGCACCCACGAACGACACAGAAAGAAAGGGTGCAGCCTCTCCCTGCGCATGGTCATCCTCGGAGGTACGTCGTCTCGTATGTCATGAAACGCGGCGTCATCGCGGCAAAGTCCCAGTCAAGCAGCAGAACAGCGGACCGGTCCGAGACATGAGACAGCAGACGTTTGCCGTCCTTCACTACAAGACTGGGAGCCTTCCAGAAACCAAGCGTCTTCTCGGCGCCGGTCCGATTACACACGATCAACGGCAGTCCTGTTTCCCGAGTCCGTTCTTCCCATTCCCCGTTTGGCCCATGAATGCCGGGCCCCCACGAGGCCGGCGACACAAGCATGTGCGCCCCTTTGGATTTCAACGCCGCGGCGATGTGTTTCGTATACATGTCGCTGCAAATCAAGACACCAATCTGTATCCCATCGCACTCCACCGGAAGAGCCGAGTCTCCGGGACTCGACCAAGACTGGGAGTCGCTCGCGACATTGATTTTTCGATGTACGCCGGCGATCTCTCCGCGCGGATTGATGATGAACACCGAGTTGTACAATTTCCCAGCGTCCCGCTCCGGACATGAGAGAAACAGGGTCCGTCCGAGGCGTTTCACGAGCTGGCAAACGTGTTTCATCCATGCATCGGGTTGGGGCTCAATCCAATCGGTGCCGATGATCTGTGCAAATTGAAGTCCACAGACGGCAAGTTCCGGGGTCATGATCCACTGTGCGCCGGCAGCCGCCGCAGACTTGACGCCATTGACAATGGCATCCCGGTTGCGCTCGATATCGCCCGGCGTCACAGAGAAATGGAGCAATGCGATTTTTCCAGTTTTCATGTCGCACGTTTTTCCCGGACGTCGCGGCCCGGCAAGGTGATCCGAGGCAGTCCGGAGAGCGGATGGCGATCCACCAAGACACGGCACCGGTAGACCGTCTCCAACACGTCGGGCAGAATCACGTCCTCCGGACAACCGATCCGGATTATCGACCCTTGATCCAGTAGCATGAGTCGATCGCAATACTGACTGGCTAGATTCAAATCATGAGAGACCATGACAATAGTCAGACCTCGCTCCTGTTTCAGCCGGCTCAACAAGGCGCAGATCTCGATTTGGTGTTGAAGATCGAGAAATGCCGTGGGCTCATCGAGCAAGAGCACACGAGGCTCTTGGGCGAGGGCTCTGGCGATGATCACCCGCTGCCGTTCTCCACCCGAGAGTTCCGTGACTGGGCGCCCGGCGAGGTGCCACACATCCATTGTCTTCATCGCCTGCTGGGCGACCGCACGATCATCGGGACTATCCCAACCGAACCCGAGGTCCCAGCGCGTCCGACGATGATGAGGAAATCGGCCCATCAGGACCGTTTCGGAGACCGTGAACGGAAAGCTCTGGTGCGTGTCCTGCGGCACGAATGCGACGTTCCGGGCCACGTCTTCCTGTCGTAATGCCGAAAGACATTCTCCGAACAGCGCAATGGATCCTTGTTGCTCCGGAACGATCCTCGCCAGCAATTTGAGCAGCGATGTCTTCCCCGATCCGTTCGGGCCGACGATGCCGAATATCTCTCCGCGTTGTATCGAACAGGTGAGATCGTGCAGCACCCACGGGTGAGCCTTCGAGCGCGAGCCTCCGTACCGAAAAAACAGTCCTCGAATGTCGTAGGCATGCACGAGCGCCCTTTCAAGCGAACCTGTTCCATCGGCGCCGGACGTGAGGG
This sequence comes from Nitrospira sp., assembly GCA_035252115.1. Lineage (GTDB taxonomy): Bacteria > Nitrospirota > Nitrospiria > Nitrospirales > Nitrospiraceae > Nitrospira_C. The sequence goes on from DATFDJ010000075.1 coordinate 15,843, forward strand.
CCACAGGCGCGGTCACGACATGCGATCCTTTCGCCACACGAGGAGATAGACGAACAGCGGCCCGCCGACCAACGCCGTCAAAATTCCGACCGGCAATTCGGAGGGCGAGAGGACCGTCCGAGCCACAGTATCACTCACGATTAAGAATGTGCCGCCGACCAACGCTGAGGCAGGCATGAGGAGCCGATGGTCCGCTCCGACCGCGAGACGGACGGCATGAGGAATGACCATGCCGATAAAGCCGATCATCCCGCTGACCGAAACCACTGCTCCCGTCATCAAGGCCGAAAGGAGAAATGTGTATCGCTTGGTCCATTCCGTATCGAGCCCGAGCGACCGTGCCTGTTCCTCGCCGGATGCCATGATGTTCAATACCCCGGCCTGCCTCAGTAACAGGCCGAAACAGATGCACACATACATCGAAAACACCGCGAGCATCGGATAGGCCGGCGCCGTCAACGATCCCATGAGCCATGCCATCATTCCGAACGAGCGGTTCGGATCCATGATCGAGGTGATGAACATGATGAGCGCCGAAAAGACCGCATTGAGAATCACACCGGCCAGCAAAACGCTGTGAATCGGCAGTCGCTCATAGCTCACCGCCATACGATAGACGATGGCAAGGGCCGCAAGGCCTCCCAAAAATCCGCAGAGCGGCAAGAGGGATACGGTCAACATCGTCGTACCGACTCCGAACAGAACGGCGATGGACACGCCGAGCGCTGCACCGCTCGACACGCCGAGTACGTACGGATCGGCCAGAGGATTCCTGAGCAGGGCCTGTAACGCCACTCCCACGGACGCCAAACAGCAGCCCGCGAGAAATCCCAGCACAATTCGGGGCAGACGCACCTGCAACAGAATCGTCGCCGTCGTATTGGAGCCGGTGGCGGTATCGTTGCCCGCGAGGATGGTAAGAATCTCGCTGAGTTTTATATATTGCGCTCCGAACTGGAGGCACACCACTGCGGAGAAAACCGTGCACGCGGTCAGCATTCCGATGATCGCCATCCAACGCGACACCGTCAACGAGGAGGCCTGAAACACTCCGTGATCGACCGGATCCGGAAGGAGTCCCGACGCTTTCGGTACGGCGACGATGTCCCCCGATGCCGGGGATGGGGCATGTTCAGTCGACGACATCATGGCCTATAGGCCTCCGGATGGATCGCGCGAGCGAGGTGTTCCAATCCTTCGACGACCCGGGGGCCGGGACGGTTCAGCGCATCCGACGGTACATCGCGAAACTGCCGGGTTCGAACGGCCGACAGATCCGTCCAGCGATTCCACTCGTCCTGCTCGCTCTTCGGAACGCTCTCCACGGTGCCGACGGGAAAAATGAGGACCTGCGGGTCTTCCTTCAGCACGACTTCGAGACTGAGCCTCGGATAGGGCGATGAGCTGGCCGCGGCAATATTGATTCCTCCGGCCAGATGGATCATTTGATGGATATAACTGCCGGGACCGACCGTGATCAGCGGATGACTGTTGAGAACGTAGAGCACGCGTTTTTTTTCCACGGCGGCCACCCGTGCCGTCACCTCGGCAACGCGAGCGCGCATGGCGCTCGTCACGGCGTCCGATACCGGCGTTCGGTTGAA
>DATFDJ010000076.1:0-15091 GCA_035252115.1 Nitrospira sp.
TCGTACGCCCTTCATCGAAACATTCCCGGCTTTCTATCGACCGCAGCATCGAGCGCATGCGAAAGCAATTGGATGAATTGGGTCTCTTCCTCGGGAGGAATAAAGGGACGCCGGTCCGGAGTCTCGAAGAGTTCGACGCGGAAACCGAGCGTCTCATCGCCGATTTGCTGGGAGAACATGCGGAGTTGCTGGACGCGTATGAATATGCGGAATTGGGAGAAGCATCGGGTCTCGTCAACATGACCGACGAGGCGCCGGAGAGCGTCCGACTGGATGGGCGGCAGAACGTCTTGCAGCGCAGCCGCGTCCTCGAAAGCTGCATCGCCGAGCTCGAGGCGCGACGAGCGATGGAGCCGAAGAGGACCAAGAGCGGGCGTCACGTCCTGATGGGGCCGCAAGTCGCAGAACACATGTCGCCGGAGATCCGGACCGTTCCACAGGCCGCCACCCTCAGGGAAGCCGGCCGACTCATGCAACAATGGAAAACGGGATCGCTGCTCGTGACGGACAACCAGGCGTATGTGGGCCTCATCACGGATTCCGTTCTCGCCCGTGACGTCGTCGCCAACGGCCTTGACCCCGGCGCCACGTCGGTGAAGATTTGCATGAGAACGCCGCTCGTCGCCATCAAGGGCGACAGGCCGCTGATCGATGCAGTGCGTCTGATGAAGGAACAGGCGACCAGACATTTGGCAGTGCAGCAGGACGACCAGATTATCGGCGTAATTTCTGTCTCGAATATCCTTCGATACTACTCGGGAGTGGTGTGAGACAGACGTGAAGCGTTACTCGTGAAGCGGAAGAGTTTTGAGTTGCGGGTTTCGAGTTGCGAGACTTTCGGAACACGAAACTCGAAACGCGAGACTCCCTGAGCAAAAAACGAGAGACGAGCACGAACTGGAGGTGACCATGGGACCGACGAAAGCGATCGTCAAAGGACAGGCGCTCTATGAGGCATCCAACGGCAAACTGATCAGGGACGGTTTTGCGAGCCGCAGCGAGATCGAGGAGTACGTGAAGCATCACTATCTGGCCTTGCCGGTCGTCGACAATGCGGGTAATCCGTGGTCGCTCGACGGCGCTCCCATCTATTGTTTTCGAGGCAGCCAGTACGAGACGGTGGATGATCAACGCGTGCACCTCGCCCGCTGTCCCGACTGCGGCGGCATGGGGATCCGGGCCGACGAATTCGTGGTCGAGTCCGATTGCATCCGGTGCACCGCCTGCGGACATGAATTCGATGCGAGATTGGAAATGATGGAAACGTAAAGAGGCGTGGCGATGCGCCGAAGCGGTGTCATGTGCCGGGCGATGCTCCCATGAGTCATTGAATGAAAGAGCCTGACGAACAATTGGAAGGCCATGGCTTGCCGCGCGCCTCCGCGGACACAGGATCGGTCAACCGGCGTAGGTTTCTCGCCGGCAGCGCATCCTTTGTCGCATGGGGAACCGCCTCGTTCCTACTCAAGACTGCGGAGGGGGGCGACACGAATGACGCGGCCGATCCGACGCGCAGGCCGGGCTTGCCGGCCAGGCCGTATGGCGAACGGTCGTCATTCGAGGCCGTGACGCGCGCCTCGGAGAGCGCGCATTCCTTGACGCCGCTTCAGGAACTGCACGGAATCATCACTCCGTCATCCCTTCATTTCGAACGGCACCATAACGGTGTGCCGACTATCGATCCGGTTCGCCATCGACTGCTGGTTCACGGCCTGGTGGAACGGCCGATGGTCTTCACCGTCGAAGAGCTGAAACGGTTTCCGTCCCGTTCGCGTCTCGCCTTCATCGAATGTTCGGGGAACAGCCGGCATGGCTGGCAGGATGCGGGGGATCTGAACGTGCAGGAGCTCCATGGCCTGACGAGCGTCAGTGAATGGACCGGCGTCAAGTTGTCGACGTTACTCGAAGCGGTTGGGATGCGTCGGGAGGCGACCTGGATGTTGGCCGAAGGCGGCGATGCGGCGGTATTGGATCGGAGCGTGCCGTTGACCGACGATGTCCTCGACCAAGCCATGGTGTGCTATGGTCAGAACGGTGAGGCCTTGCGGCCGGAGCAGGGCTATCCGCTTCGACTGCTCCTGCCGGGATTCGAAGGCAACATCAATGTGAAGTGGTTGCGCCGGCTGAAGCTCGGCACGGCGCCGTTCATGACGCGGTGGGAAACGTCCAAGTACACCGATCTCATGCCGGATGGACGGGCGTATCAATTCACGCTCGTCATGGAAGCCAAGTCGATCATCATCCAGCCGTCCGGGCGGCAACGGATCCGTCCAGGTTTTCATGAGATTCGCGGTCTGGCTTGGAGCGGGCGGGGACGAATCACCGCCGCCGAAGTCAGCGTCGATGGAGGCCGCACCTGGAAGGCGGCGCAGCTTCAAGAGCCTGTCCTGGCTCGATGCCACACTCGGTTTCGTTTCCCTTGGACATGGGACGGCCGTCCCACGATCATTCAGAGCCGCTGTGCCGACGAGACGGGCTATGTGCAGCCGTCCCGAGCCTCATTGATTCGCGTCCGCGGCCGGCATTCCCTCTATCACTACAACGGCATTCAAAGCTGGAAGATCGCCGAAGATGGAACCGTCGGGAATGTCCACGTCTAAGACGCTTCTGCTCGGCGCCGCAGTTGTTCTCGGTCTTTTGTCTGTGCCGTTCGGCTGGACGTCGGATCAGCGCGGAACGGACTACGGGCTTGGACGGTCTGCAACCGAGCCGGAGATCCGTCCGTGGAATATCGACGTCTCACCGAGCGGAGAAGGTTTGCCGCCTGGACGGGGATCGGCGGAAGAGGGCGCGATAGTTTTTTCCGCAAAGTGCGCCAAGTGCCACGGCCGAACGGGTACGGAAGGTTCCGCCGATGTGCTGGTGGGAGGGCGCGATACGTTGAAGACGGACAAACCGATGAGAACCGTCGGCAGCTACTGGCCCTACGCGACCACCCTGTTCGACTACATCAACCGGGCGATGCCATGGGATGCCCCGCAATCGCTCACGGCCGATGAAGTCTACGCCGTGAGTGCGTGGCTACTCCATCAGAACGGCATCATCGCAGAGGATGCCGTGCTCGACGCGCAGACATTGCCGTCGGTACAGATGCCGAATCGACTGGGGTTCATACCAGACCCGCGGCCGGATCTCCCTCCTCCATAATGGGTCGGCCCACAGGCATCACGCGATACACAGCCATTTCTCGTTTCATAAGGAGGCGCTCATGCAACGTCAAGCATCCGCAGTCTGGCAGGGAGATTTGAAGAGCGGCAAGGGAACGGTGTCCACCGACAGCGGGGTCTTGTCGCAGACCCAGTATTCCTTCTCCGCGCGATTTGAGAACGGGAAGGGCACCAATCCGGAAGAGTTGATCGCGGCCGCCCATGCGGGCTGTTTCACGATGGCCCTCTCTGCACAATTGGGCAATGCCGGTTTGACGCCCGAGAAGTTGGAAACGACCGCCACCGTGACGTTCGACAAGCTGGAAGCAGGATGGACGGTCACGAACATTCAGTTGAGCGTCAAAGGCAAAGTACCCAAGGCGGATCATGCCGCATGGGACAAGGCCGCTCAAGCGGCCAAGACCGGCTGTCCGATCTCCCGCCTGCTCAATACGACCATCACGATGGACGCCAAGCTGGAAAGCTGATCCGCCGTGACAAAATAGCCGAGCGATGGACGACGATCGAGAGTGGCATGGACGTGCAGCGGCTGAAAGGTAAAGTGGCCATCGTCACCGGCAGCAGCAGCGGCATCGGCAAGGCGATCGCTCTCCGGTTCGGCGCGGAAGGAGCGAAGGTGGTGGTGGCCGCCAGGCGGGCGCCTCTGTGTGAGCAGACGGTGTCCCGAATCGTCAGGGAAGGCGGAGAGGCTTGGATGCTGCAGACCGACGTCTCCGATGAACGCCAAGCCGAACGGCTGATCGCCGAGACGGTCAAACGCTACGGCCGGCTCGACATTCTGGTGAACAATGCCGGGGTCGGCGGGGGAGGCCGCCTTGCCGACACGACGACGCGGGCGTTCGACGAAGTAATCGGCATCAATCTCCGCGGCACATTTTTCTGTTGCCGGGCCGGATTCAAGCAGATGCAGGCCCAGGGAGGCGGCACGATCATCAACATGTCCAGTGTGGCCGGTCTGCAGGCATGGGCCGGCACCGGCACGTATAGCGCGTCGAAGCACGGCATCATGGCCCTCACGAAATCGCTGGCGGACGAAGGGCGTCCGTACCATATCAAGGTCAGCGCGATTTGTCCGGGAGCCGTGAGCGACGAACTCGTCGACGCTTCGCCGGAAGACATCCTGCGCAGCGAAAAAATCGATCCCTTCGACGTCGCAGAGACCGCCGTCTATCTGGCCACGCTGGGCCGTTATGCCGTGGTCCACCAGGTCGTCATCGACCGTTTGGGCGCGGATTGGTAATGATCATCGACGGACGGTGCGGGTTCTCTTGCCCGCGTCGCGCCGCAAGGATAAGGCCCGCAGTTCTCTCAATATCGGCATCGCTTCGAAATTTTCTTCCGTGAGCTTCTTCCAATCGATGCCGATCCGGCTTCGAGGCGGACGTCGTATCAGGATCGTCTCGCTGGGTGTGACGATGGCGGACAAGGGGAGATCGGTCCGGTCGCGAGGAAACGCGTTCACCACTTGAATATCGTGGACGGTCGTGGCGACGGGCACGGGCCGATGGCCCAGTTCGCGGAGAATCGCGTACTCGAGGTCGCTGTAGCCTTCACCCTTGCCGCAACGGCGCCCGCGGGCGGTTACCGCGACCGATCCGCAGACGATTCCATCCATTTGGGGCAGGCGTTCCAATGGCACGTTGATCGCCCACCGGCGGCCGGCGGCGAGCCCGGCCGCTTCGCGAATCTTGGCCGGCGGGATTGTCGCCGGATCGAGCAGCCTGAATCCCCCGCGCAGCCTGGGAGTGGGTAGATAGACTTGTATGCCTCGGCGCAACGCTTCTTCCCGCACCGGACGCTGAGGCGCGTCCGGATTGATCTTGAGCCTCTTGGCGTGCTTCCATGGCGGGAGATTGAAGAGCCGGCGAGCGGCGCGTTCGGCACCGGCGAAATTCGGAATGCGGCCATGCGGCGGAAAGGGAAACCGTGCCAGACCTTCCCGCTGCAGGCGGTCCCACACCGCCTGACGCGCCGCATCCTTCGTGGCAAATCGTTTGCTGACCGATTTGTTCTTCGATGTCATCGGTCGATGATCGTCGTGATCAGCGGCAACGCTTCGGCATAGCACGGCAATGCGACAGGAGTCAGCTCCCAACGAACTAGGGATTTTCCGAGTGCAGGGTGCAGGGAGACTTTCGGACATTGTAGGGAGGAGGGAACCTCTCGAACCATGATTCATCATCCCAGGCGGGAACCGCTACCCCACGTTTATCCTCCTCATGAGTGGGCCATCATCGAACGCGAGTTCATGCCCTCGCTCCTGAGCCAAGGTGAAACCATCTTTTCGCTCAGCAACGGTTATCTCGGGATGCGGGGCTGTTTCGAAGAAGGCGGACCCATCGGGCAGAACGGCACCTTCATCAACGGCTTCTACGAGTCATGGCCGATCGTGTATCCGGAGGTCGCCTACGGCCTGGCGACGACCGGCCAGACGATTTTGAACGTCACCGACACGAAAATCATCAAGCTCTACGTCGACGACGAAGTGTTCTGGCTGCCTCATGCCCGGCTGTTGCACTTTGAGCGGCGTCTCGACATGCGGGCCGGCACGCTGGATCGGGACGTCGTCTGGGAGACGCCGGCCGGCAAACATGTCTCGATCAAGTCGCGGCGGCTCGTCTCGCTTACGCACCGCCACATCGCGGCCATATCCTATCAGGTCACGATTCTCAACGCGGATGCTCCGATCGTCATCTCATCCGAAATGATCGCGAACGGTCCGTCGCCCCGCACCAATGGAAGCGATCCCAGACAGGGAAAGGTCTTCTCCGGGAAGGTCTTGCACACGGAGAAGAGCCTGGTGCGGGACCAGCGAATGGTCCTGTGCCATGCGACCAAGAAGAGCCGGATGATCCTCGCATGCGCGGTGGATCATCGTCTCGACGGCAAAGAGGTATTGTCGTGGGAGACGGAGGCGGCGGAGGATGTCGGCCGGTCGGTGTTGAACATCGAAGCCAGACAGGGCAAGCCCATCACGCTCTACAAATATATCGCGTACCAAACCAGCCACACCGCGCCGCCGGACGAGATGTGCGCGCGGGCCGAGCGGACGCTGGACCGCGCCGTCAACATGGAATTCGGCGCCCTCTTGGAGGAGCAACAGCGGTTTCTCGAGACATTCTGGGCCGGCAGCGATATCGAAGTCGCGCTGCATTCGGTTCCGGGCCGCCGGTCACCGTTGGCGATGCAGCAGGCGATCCGGTTCAATTTGTTTCACGTCATGCAGGCATCCGCGCGCGCGGAACAGCATGGGATTCCGGCCAAAGGCCTCACCGGGCAGGCCTACGAGGGACACTATTTCTGGGACACGGAAATCTATGTCCTGCCGTTCCTCCTGTACACGTCGCCGCAAGTCGCCAAGAATGTCCTCCGGTTCCGCTACGGATTGCTCGACATGGCGAGAGAGCGGGCGCGGCAGCTCAATCAAAAAGGCGCGATGTTTCCGTGGCGGACGATCAACGGTGAAGAAGCGTCGGCGTACTTCGAAGCGGGGACGGCGCAATATCATATCAACGCCGACATCATGTATGCGATGAAGAAGTACGTCGAAATCACGGAAGACGAGGAATTCCTCTTCGATGAAGGCATCGAGATGCTGATCGAAACGGCCCGCCTTTGGCAAGCTCTTGGATTTTACTCGGCGGAGCGGAACGGCCGCTTTTGCATCCATGGCGTCACGGGACCGGACGAATACAACGTGATGGTCGACAACAATGCCTATACCAATCTCATGGCGCGGGAAAATTTGCGCTATGCCGCCCAGTCGGTCGAGCGACTGCGGCGCGAACGTCCCGACCGGTTCGAACGAATCGTACACAAGACGGCGCTGAATTGGCGGGAAGTGACGGAGTGGAGCCGTGCGGCGGACCAGATGTACGTGCCGTACAACGAGGAGCGGTGCATTACCGCACAAAACAGTCATTTCCTGGAGCAAGAACCTTGGCCGTTCGATCAGGTGCCGCTCGACAAGTATCCGTTGCTCCTGTTCTTCCACCCGCTGACCATTTATCGGTACCAAGTCATCAAGCAGACCGATCTGGTCCTGGCGATGCTTCTGCTTCCGCACGAATTCCCGCCGGATCTCAAAAAGCGCAACTTCGAGTACTACGATGCGCTGACGACCGGCGATTCCTCCCTGTCCCCCTGTATACAGAGCATCATGGCGGCGGAGGTCGGCGACCTCAAAAAAGCGGAAGAGTATGCCTGCGCGGCGACCCTCATGGATTTGGGCGACGTGGCCGGGAATGTGAAAGACGGTTGCCACATTGCGGCAATGGGAGGCGTGTGGATGTTGTTCGTCTATGGGTTTGCCGGACTGCGCGACTACGGCGGCAAGCTTCGGTTCTATCCGCGCATCCCGGCCAGCTTCGAACGGCTGCACTTCCATCTCATCGTCGGAGACCGCCTGTTGGAAGTCACGATGGATCCGGCGGTGTCGACCTATCGCCTGCGTCGGGGCGACGAACTCATCCTCTGGCACGAGGAAAAAGAAATTCGTCTGTCGTCGGAAACGCCGTCGGTCACGCAGCCCAATGCGTCCCTTCGGATGCCGGGGACGCCTTTCTCCCAGGAGCCGGCCACATGACACCGTTGACCGAGTGGACGCGATTCAAGGCGGCGCTCTTCGACATGGACGGCGTGCTGACGCGGACGGCTCGCCTTCATGCCGCAGCCTGGAAACGGCTGTTCGATGACTTTCTCCGCGAGCGGATGGGCGAGCGGAGTTTCCGGCCGTTCGACGAGCAAGAGGATTACCGGCGTTATGTGGACGGCAAGCTGCGCGAAGACGGGGTGAATTCATTCCTGGTTTCGCGTGGTATCCGATTGCCTGCAGGCGGAAACGACGACCTGCCGGGCCGGGAAACCATCGCCGGGCTGGCCAAACAAAAAGACCGCTATTTTACCGCGTTGCTCGACGAGCGCGGCGTCGATGTGTACGAGGACGGGATCGCCTTTTTGCACGCCGTGCGAGCGGCGGGGTTGAAGACCGCCGTGGTATCCGCAAGCCGGCATTGCAAAGCCGTGTTGGCTTCGGTCGAGCTGCTCGGCGAATTCGACGCCGTCGTCGACGGTGAGGAAAGCCGGCGTCTGGGATTGGCGGGTAAGCCGGATCCTGCATCGTTTCTCGAGGCGGCGAAGCGCGTCGGTCGGCCGGCCGGAGAGAGTATCGTGCTCGAAGATGCGTTGGCCGGTGTCGAAGCGGGATGCCGGGGGCGATTCGGTCTGGTGATCGGCGTCGATCGCAGCGGCCAAAGCCAGGCATTGTGCGCTCATGGCGCCCATCTGGCCGTGTCGGATCTCCGGCGGCTGCTGCCCGGCGTGTCATCGCAGACCGCCGTGTGAACCGAATGGCACGTGTGACGGCATGACTGAATCACAGCCGACGGAACGTACGAGCCGAAGCCGGTGGAACGGCATCACTGGACTCTGCGGCCTGATCGTGATCCAGTGCGTCTGGTCGGCGGGGTGCAGCATCATTTTTGTCGGAGAACCGGTACAGGAACTGGATCTCAGCCATCAAGATCCCGCCGAGGAAAATCTCAAAGCGATCCGATCGATTCTGGCGAATCCCCCACATCGCACCGGCCCTCCGAATGAGAATCAGCCGCTCGATTCCTCGTCCATATCGCCTTTCGGCGGAGAACCGACAGCCGTGGCGAGGAGTTATTCCCCTGTCTCGCCGAATGTCGGCACACCGGCGGGACTTCCCTGGACTCCGCCTTCTCCAACGCGCCCGACCGGCTTGGAGCGGCCGGTGCCGGTCTATACGGTCCCGGCTCCGGTCCCTGCGAGCTTTTCGGGCTCGATCCGATGCACACCCGATGGCTTTGGTGGACAGCGGTGTCGAGGAGGGTGAAACAGACGCATCTCGACAGCAGAGATTCCTCCCTCGAGTCGACCGTACGGGCGCCATCTTAATCGTCTCTCCTCACAGAGTCCTGTCCGTTTCTTTACCGGCGCTGTAGGCGCATCCCCTCAAAACTACGGATCATCGTTTGTGACGATCTTGTCACTGTGTCCGCAGACGCGTGAAATCTTCGCGACATAGATCCTTCGACGACCGACGAGAGAAGGAACAGCTTATGCTCCTGGCGACCCGCGTTCGATGAATGTCCAGCACTCGATGCTCCAGGAAGGAGGTCTTCATGACTCTTCGAGCGGACAATCTCAAGCTCGCGGGTATCTTGTTGGCGACGGCAACCGTCGCGGCGATCGGGTCGCTCCATTCCGATGACGTGTGGTCTCAGATCGGCAGGTTTGCGGCACGCGATCCCGGCGTGCGTCAGGGGCCTGCATCGGCGGGGTCCATGCTGCCCGGGCTCACGCCGATGGAGCAACAAGCGTTTGGACGCGGACGGGAAGTGTTCCAGGAAGTGGCGTCCGTGCGGGGATCGGTGCCCAATACGGAGGCGGGACTCGGTCCAAGATTCAATTTGGACAGTTGCGCCGGCTGCCATGCGCAGCCGGATGTGGGGGGCAGCAGTCCGCCCGTCAATCCGCAAGTCGATGTGGCGAAAAAAGAAGGCGCCGCGAACGATCTGCCGCCGTTCATCCGACGCGATGGACCGGTGCGTGAGGCGAGATTCAAATTCAACTTCGACGGCACGCCGGACGGCGGCGTCCATGCCCTCTTCACGATTACGGGCCGGGGCGATGCGCCGGGCTGCGCGATCCAACAACCGGACTTCCGTACGGCGCTCGCTCGTCAGAATGTCGTCTTTCGCATTCCGACCCCGGTCTTCGGGGCCGGACTCATCATGGCCATCGACGACGATACCATTCTTGCCAATGCGCAGGCACAGAGCTCACGCAAGCAGTCGCTGGGCATTCGGGGACGTGCGAACACCAGCGGCAATGACGGCACGGTGACGCGATTCGGCTGGAAGGCGCAGAACAAATCGCTCGAACTGTTTGCGGCGGAAGCCTACAACGTCGAGCAGGGCGTGACGAACGATGTATTCCCACAAGAACGTGACGAAGCGTCGGCCTGCTATTTCAACGCGACGCCCGAGAGCCAGACCAATCTCGACGCGGCCACACCGCTGGAAGCACCGAGCGACGTGGTGATGTTTGCGCTGTTCATGAAGCTGCTCGCGCCGCCCGTTCCGGCGGCGGACACGGACAGCGTCGTGCGCGGCAGACGGTTGTTCGCGGACGTCGGGTGCGCCCTCTGCCATACCCCGACGCTGCATACGGGCAAGAATTCCGTGGGTGCCCTGAACGACAAGGATGCGAATCTGTACTCGGACCTTCTGATCCATAACATGGGAACCGGGCTGGCCGACGACGTCAGCCAGGGAAAGGCGACCGGGGACGAATTCCGCACCGCGCCTCTGTGGGGACTCGGCAAGCGGATTTTCTTTCTCCATGACGGACGAACGAAGGATCTGCTCGAGGCCATTCAAGCCCATGCCGGTCAGGGATCGATGCACTATCCGCCGTCGGAGGCGAATCAAGTCATCTCGCAGTTCAACCGGCTGAGCGAAATCGACAAACAGCACGTGTTGAATTTCCTCCGAGCGTTGTAAGCCCTCCGACCATCAACGGCCGCGGCAAGGCAAGCCGGCATCATGCTGAACGAAGGATCAGCGTGATGCCGGGCCGGCTTCAGCCGTGGACAGCGATCAATTCCCGGCCTTGCCGGAAGTTTCCCCCCCCTCAAACACGGCGTCCCTCGCATCGGAACAGGCGGTGCCCATAATTCCTACAGCGTTGTAGGCCGATTCTGATAGACAAATCCCGAAACTGAGTTATAACCCCTCCTCCATGGGGGATGCTCCCTCGCCATGTATCCGGCTACGCCATGCCATAGGCTTTACGGCGAGTACACGATGCAAGAGACCCATGGCATGTGACGTGTGATGAAACAAGCGCTCGTTGTGGATGACCATCCCATCGTGCGTGACGGGGTAAAGGAGCTCCTTCAACGAGCGTTTCCTTCCATCCTCATCAAAGGCTCTTCGGGTGCCGACGGTGTTCTCGAAGAAGTGTGCGGGTATCCGTGGGCTTTTGTCGTGTTGGACATTAATCTACCCGGCCAAAGCGGCATTGATATTCTCAAAAAGGCGCGCTCCCGCTGTCCGACGGTTCCCATCGTCGTCTTCAGCCTGTTTTCGGAACCTCAGTACGCGGCGCGTACAGTGCGGGCGGGGGCGGCGGCGTATCTCTCCAAAGACCGTTCACCGCTGGACTTGATCGATGCCGTGAAGACGGCGCTGCGGGGAGGGCCGGTCAAAGAGCCGCGCGACGGATCGATGCCGCCGCTCTCCGACCGCGAACGCCAGGTATTGGCGTCTTTGGCCAAGGGAATGAGCGGAAAGGACATTTCCAAAGAGCTGAACATCAACATCAAGACCGTCAGTACCTACAAAGTGAGAATCCTGCAGAAATTGGGACTGCGCAATGTCGTCGAGCTCATCCGTTATGCGACCGAGGAAGGGTTGAGTGAGTGAAGAACCTTTCAAGGAGAAGACACGTGTCGGCTCCACGACAGTATTTCTGCCAAGCATGCAAGACCGTACATTACAGTACGATATGGTTCTATCGAGACGTCGGAGCCCCGGCGGTCCGTCAGTGGCAATGCGTCTCCGGCTTTTTTCAAACTCCGGTGCCGGAACGGCGAGACTGGCAAGAGCATCAGTAGGCCTTCAGGCCCCTGGCGGGGGGCGTTAAGAACCTCGAAGCCTAGGGAATTTCCTAGCCAACGAGTATCAGCATCTTGGGTTAGAGTGGTGCCTTTCGAGAAAGAGTGAAAAACCAAGCACTTCAGTTTTCGAGGAGGTGCTTCGATGACAAAGGCTACTCCGGTTCAGGTCCTGCTCGTGGAAGACCACACGATCGTGCGGCAGGGTGTGCGAAGCTTGCTGGAAACCTACCCGAACTTGGACATCGTGGGAGAGGCTCACGATGGGGAAGAAGCGGTTATGAAGGTGGGGAAATTGCAGCCTGCCGTCGTCGTCATGGATATCAATATGCCAAAAATGGATGGAGTCGCGGCCACCAGGCTGATTCGGACGAACTATCCCCACATCGCCGTTCTCGGTCTCTCGGTCAACGCCGAAGGGTATCACCATGAGGCGATGTTACGAGCGGGAGCATTCGAAGTCGTGAGTAAAGAACATGCGGTGGATCGCCTGTACAGCGCCATACAGCGCGCGGTGGCGTCCGTCAAACCCATTTTGATCCTCGAAGAGCCGGTGGAAACACAACCATCGGCCGAGACACCGGTGAATGAGTCGGCGACGAAGGAACGGAACACCTAAAAGGCCGACTCGACAAATCCGGGACAGTCCGTCGTTTTCTCCTCGACAAGCCGGCGCATCCGCCTGATAGGATGCGCGGCCATGACCGACATCCACCCCTCATCTGCGCGGCGTCGCGCCGCAGTGCTCTTCATTCTCGTCACCGTCCTGCTCGACATGCTCTCGTTCGGCATCGTCATCCCGGTGCTGCCCAAGTTGGTGGAGGAATTTGTCGCGGGCGATACCGCGCATGCGGCTTCGATCTACGGCCTCATGGGCACGGCGTGGGCGCTCATGCAGTTCGTCTGCTCACCGATTCAAGGCGCGCTGTCCGATCGGTTTGGACGGCGGCCGGTCGTGTTGCTGTCCAACATCGGACTGGCGCTGGACTATGTCGTGATGGCGCTGGCGCCGACTGTTTGGTGGCTGTTCATGGGCCGCGCGATCTCCGGTTTGGCCTCATCGAGCTTCAGCACCGCCGGCGCCTACATCGCCGATGTGACGCCGCCGGAGCAGCGTGCCGCCTCGTTCGGCAAGATCGGGATGGTGTTCGGCGCCGGTTTTGTCCTGGGGCCGGCCGTGGGCGGATGGCTGGGCGCCGTCGATCCGCGTCTGCCGTTCTGGGGCGCGGCAGGGCTCAGCTTGTTGAATGCCTGCTACGGATTCTTCGTGCTCCCTGAGTCGCTGCCCCGTGAGAGACGGATGGCCTTTGCCTGGAAGCGGGCGAATCCGGTCGGCTCACTCCTGCTGCTCGGCTCGCACCATGAACTCTTCGGGTTGGCATCGGTGGCGTTTCTCGGCTATCTCGCCCATGCGGTGCTGCCGAGTGTGTCGGTGCTGTACATGGGTTATCGCTACGGATGGGACACGGCCGCCGTCGGCTTCATGCTCGCGGGCGTCGGCGTGGCGGCGATGATCGTTCAGGGTGGATTGGTTCGGCCGATCACGGCGCGGTTGGGCGAGCGTCCGACGTTGCTCACCGGTTTGCTGTGCGGCGCCGCCGGATTTTCCATCTATGGAGCCGCCCCGCAGGGGTGGATCTTTTGTCTCGGCATTCCGGTCATGGCGTTTTGGGGACTCGCGGGCCCAGCAACGCAAGCCTTGATGACGCGACGTGTGAGCAGCTCGGAGCAGGGGCAACTTCAGGGAGCGATTGCCAGCATCAACGGCGTGACCGGCTTGATAGGCCCGATCCTCTTCGCGCAAATTTTTGCGTACTTCATCGAACCGAGAGCCGGCTGGCATGTGCCCGGTGCGCCGTTCCTGCTCGCCTCTCTGATGTTGCTGAGCGCCGCATGCATTGCCGGGTACACCACGAAGCCGAGCGGATAGGCTGGAGTCGGGGCGACAAATCGCAGGCCACCGTCAGCCGGATTTGAATTGAGCAAACTGTTGCTTGACCGCCTCGACCTTCGAGAGATAGGCCTTCAGATCATGGTCGCCGCAGCGCTGTCGGGCGGCCGGCCGGAATCCGAGGGTCACGTAGGCCCGGCCGGCTCCGACTCCGCAAAGATGGATGACGGCGGCGAGATCCTGCTTCTGTTTGAGTGTCGCAGATCGGTCGGCGACGGCGCGGGCGACATGGCGGTCGAGCAGGGCGGACGTCATCTCGATGGCATGGCTCGGCACGACACGGGTGTATAGGTTGTTGAACCAGCATGACTGGAGATTGTGCCATGGACCGTCTTCAACGACCCGGTGGTCGTGAATGCAGTAGCGCCTGGCCGCGTGAAACGTGCCGTCGGTAATCTGAAACATGCCGACTGCGCTCGAAGCCGGCCGGTACAGCTCGAACGGATTCCACGTCAGATGCCAGCGCCAATAGGTTCGAGCCACCGGATTTCCACCGCCCTCCACTTGAGCCAAGGCCGCCAGCAACTCGGCCGAGATCACCGCCGTCGAATGCCGTTGGAACAGCGATCCGTACTGAATCCATGTTTCACGAGGGCTCTTGTCGAAAGAGTCCTCGATCGGAAAGAACACCTCGGTCGGTTTCGAAACGGCATGGTAGAGCCAGTTCACGCCGAGCCACAGCACGAGAACCAGCACCGCGGCCGTCGGCATGCCGACGGCCGGATGCGAAACCCATACGGCGCGGAGAAACATGCCTGACTCTCGCATGCGGCGCCGGGCAAACCGCCAGAGCGACGAAAACGGCCGCCGGTGACGGCGACGGCGGCGACGGGATGAACGGATGTTGCGACGATGAGACATGGAGAAAGAGTAACAGAAAACAGGGCGGTTCGCGCCGGCGCCGGCTCAATTCGAGCAGGACGGAACCATGCAGCATGTGGAGCGGTCCATTATTGACACCGCGACCGTGCAAACGTAGCCTGTGTGACGCGTCTTCGCTGCAAGCTATAGAAGCACGGTCCCACGGACGGTGGAACGGTAGAGTGTCGATCGACAAGGAGCGAAACAATGAAGCTGGTGCGCATGTGTATGACGTTCGGATGGCTCGCGGGAACGGCCCTGCTGGGATGCGCGAACCATCAATCGTTTCCCCAATCCTCTCTCACCGGAAGAGTCGTTGAAGTCCAGATCGGAGCAGCACTGAGCCCTCAAGATGTGACCGCCAAACAAGGCGACGAGGTGAGGTGGGTCAACACCGGCAGCGAGGCCGTGGACGTCTCGTTTTTCGAAATGCGCGCGGGTCTCGTATCCTGTCAAAAAGGGTTCGTG
>DATFDJ010000077.1:0-30922 GCA_035252115.1 Nitrospira sp.
GTCCCCCTCGCGACCTTCCTTCAAGATTTTTCCGACTCGCTGTGCACGACCACCGCCAATCAACTCACTCCGCTGTATACCCCGGAGATCTTCGAAGCCGCGCAACCCATCTTCCGCCAATTCGGCAAAACCAAAACGCTCATGCCGGCGCAGGCCAATATTGCCGCCGCCATGGCCCATGCGTTCAGTTACGCCAACTCCGCCATCTGCTCGGCTGAAATGAGCACGGGCAAAACGCTATTGGGCGGCGCCGTGGCCGCGCTGCTCCGCTCGAAGCGCACACTCGTTCTGTGCCCACCCCATCTCACCATTAAATGGTCGAAGGAGTTGCGTGAGCTCTTGCCCGGGGTCCACGTCTCGATTCTCCGGAGCATGAGCGATATCCGCGCCTTTGCCGCACTTCCGCCCGATTGCCAGTGGCCTCTCGTCGGGATTCTTTCACGGGAAAAAGCGAAGTTGAGTCATAGCAAGCGTCCCGCGCTCATCCCGAAGACACAACGCACGACTCATCACGATGAAGTGATGACCTATCAGATTTATTGCTGCCCTCAGTGCGGGAAACGCGTGGATACCTCAGACGACATTCCGGTGACGCCGAAAACACTCAAGCCGGGACAACAATGCAAACAGTGCCGTAGTCCGCTGTGGACCTTTGATCCGGAAGGCCCACGCCGCTATGCGCTCGCGGACTTTATCGGCAAACAGTATCCACGATTATTTGACCTCTGCCTGGCGGATGAGGTCCAGGAGTACAAGGCACGAGGGAGCGCGCAAGGCCTCGCGTTTAGCTTGTTACTCAACAAGTGTCGCCGTGTTCTCGCGCTGACTGGGACGCTCTCCTCGGGAAAAGCGACGTCGCTCTTTCACATTCTTTGGCGCACGAATCCCCTACTGCGGACGACGTTCAAGAGCAGCGACGAACCGCGATGGGTCGATCTGTATGGCACATGGGAAACCCGCACCACCGACGAACAGCTTCACAAAGTGCTGGTCATGGGGAAGGAATCAAAACGCCGCGTGCACGTCAGCGTGCGCGAACGGCCTGGCATGTCGCCCCATCTCATCCCCCATCTCGTCTCGAATACGGCGTTCTTTCAGCTCCGTGATCTCGGACTCGCGCTTCCTCCCTACCGCGAACATGTCAAGGAATGTCATCTCGCGGGGGAGCTCGCCCAAAATTACGACAAACTGAGATCCGCCGCACGCATGCTGATCCCGCTTGGGCGCAGAACACGTGATGGTCATCTGGTCAGCAGCGTGATTCAAGCACTTCTCGCCTATCCGGACCGAGCCTGGCAGGGCGAATCAATCACCGACAATACGGGCGTGGTCCGTTTCACGCTCGATCCGCTCGACGAAGGCAGGTTCCTCCCGAAAGAGCAGGACTTGATCGAGCTTGTGAAACAGGAACGCGCCAGCGGGCGACGGGTCCTGGTGTATTGCACGCACACGCAAACGCGAGACATCACGAAGCGGCTCGAGCAGATTTTGCAAGGCGCCGGGCTCCGGAGTGCCATTTTACCGGCCACGGTCGCGCCCGAACGCCGCATGCAATGGATCGATGATCGCACCGCACAAGGACTCGACGTCCTGATCACGAATCCGCGGCTGGTGTCGACTGGACTCGATCTCGTCGACTATCCCACCCTGGCCTGGTTTGAGGTGGATTACAGCACTTATCTCGTTCGACAGGCCTCACGACGCTCGTGGCGTCCGTTTCTCCAAAAACGACCTGTGCATGTGCAGTTCCTCCTGTACAAACAGACCGTACAGGAACATGCGTGGGCACTCGTGGCCGCGGGAATTAAATCCGCCCTCCAAACAGAGGGCGATCTTACCGCGGAAGGGCTCTCTCACTACCAACAGCCAGACGATATTATGACCCAGCTGGTTCAACAGGTGTTGGATCAGAACGCGTCAGTCCTCAGTGCTGAGACGATGTTCGCCGAATTAGCGGCGCTCTACGAGCAGGATCGACCGACGGAAACGGAAGAAGCAGCACCCGAGCTGCACTACCCGCCCACACCGCCGGAGCTGCCGATTCTCGTTGCGCCCACACGACCCTCAAAGCGCGATACCAACAACCAACTCTCACTCTTTGCGGCGTGAGCCATGATGACGATGTCTCCACTTGTCTATCTACAGACTGAGGGCTACGAAGCGATCGTGGAAGCGTATGCCCTTCATCCGACATCGCGCGAAGTCTGTCTTCTCTCAATCAGTGGACAACCGGATGCGATCAAAGCCCTCCGCGCCTGTTTGAGCATTGGCATTGAAGCCACCCTCACGCCTCGCCAACGGCTGCAGTGGCCCAAAGAGGCCGAGACGTTTTTTACAGTCATCCAGAAACGCATGCCCTCAGGCGCCCAGGCCGTGCTCTGGTTGCCACAACATGGGACGACCGTTGGCGTCCAACACGATACCCGAGCGTTCGTCATCGATCGCCGGCCGAATTTCGCGATGATGCCGCCGAGTTTTGTCCATATCTTAGACCGCGTCCTGCCTTGTCCGATTCTGCCACTCTGGGGGCCCCAGTTATGGGAGGCGGCCGTTGCTCACCAATGGATACGGCCACTCGACACCTATAATTGTTCAGTCTGGGAATTCACGCCGAAAACTGAAGAAGTGATCGGTTGGATTCACGACCGTCTGAAGAATCGTACACTCGCCATTTCATCTGAGAGCTCAACACATGCCGCATAGTTATCATTATGCCTGCATGAGTAATACCGACGACAAGAAACCGAAGACGATCAGATTAGAAGTTCGGCCCGGGTTTTCGAGCTGTAAGGACTTCAAAGCGATGGGTGTGCAGGATGCGGCAAAAAGTATCCAATCCATCCCCCTCTAACGCAACCACTTGGGTGGATTGTATTGATTCTGGTTGTGTTGTCTGCTGCTGCCTATCATGTTATTGAGGCATTCCGCCGTCTGCGCCAGAATCCTTCCTCTTGACGACTTGTGACTAGCGCCCTCGGCACAGAGCTGGTACCCTACCGCCGCTTTAGTTACTGGCAAATGACTCGGCCAACATATCGCCTGCGGTCGTAATCGGGCTGCTTTGGTTGGTTGGGACAAAGCCTTCACCCCGTAACTGTGAGGCGATATGGAGCATACCAAGGTAGTCACGCCAAGCGAGCTCGAGGATTTCTCCGATAGACGCGACAGTGAACCTGTCATACCAGAACTAGTCCATCTGCTCGTTACTCTGTCCGTGCCTGATTTAACACATTGCAGGATTCCCTATGGCGATTCGATTGGGTTGCCTGGACTAGATGGCCTGGTCCAAACCGAAGCCGGCTTTCGCCAATTCGTTCCCAAGAAAACGAGTTTTTGGGAGATCGGTCGCAGCGAGAATGCCCAGAGAAAAGCAACGGAAGATTACAAGAAACGGACTGAGGGAACGCCCCGAGCAGAACGCTCGGAGGCAACGTTTGTCTTCGTAACCCCAAGAAGTAGGGATTGGGATCAACAATCTCAATCGGGATGGATCCAGGCACGGCAAAGGGATGGTTGGAAGGAAATTAAGATACTTGATGGAGTTCAGCTCTGCGATTGGCTGCGTGAATTTCCAGCGATCGGAAAGTGGCTGCTTCAACGCATTGGTCTTGTCAAAGCTCTTACCGGATTCCAAACGCCAGCTGAGCACTGGTCGCACCTTGCACAGATGGTGGGCCAGGACGATCCTCCCCTGCCACCCACAGTTTTCCTGGCAGGACGAGAAAATGCCTGTCAGCAGCTAGAGCGTCTATTTCGCCGCGAAACTCAACAATTGATTCTCGCCATTGAAAGTGAAAACGATGCAGAGGATTTTGTAGCGGCATTTCTCGAGTCACTGGACGAAACGACCCGTCGTGCGTATAGCAACCAGTGTTTATTCATCTCTGATCCTGACGCTTGGCTTACCTTCTCCGCTTTGCGGTTTTCTCATACCCTTGTGGCCAGTTCGAGGCTCGATTTTGCGGATTCGAATGAGCAGCTACATGTTGCGGCGCGCGCACGGGGTCACGGCATTATTTTCTCGGTTTCCGGCGCTTGGGCGCGCGGTGCTGAAAAGCTCGTTCCTTTAATGAGTCCTTCTCATAGCCTACTCGAGAAGACTCTCCTGGATAGCGGCTTTTCCAGAGAGCGGGCCACCGAATTGGCGAGTGCTGGAGCGCAGAGCCTAGCTTCATTGAAGCGCTTCCTTCGCGGACTGGGGGAACTACCACCATACGCCACTTGGCAGAACGCCCGGGTGTTGGCTCAGGCATCCCTGATTGGAAAATGGAAAGGTGATCGTGCCGCAGATAGAGAGGCAATGGAGATTTTGCTGGGAAAATCTTACGGGGAGTGGGCCGAGGCGGCCCGAGTTGAGACATTGCGCGCGGACACTCCCCTTATCCAACGAAATGAATCGTGGAAGGTGATTTCCCGCGGCGAGGCATGGGCCGCCCTTGGTCCGCGTATCAACGACGAAGATTTAAGAAACTTTCAAAAGATGGCAGTTCGAATATTAGAAGAAAAGGATCCGCAATTCGAGCTGTCAAAAGGCGAGCGTTATGCCGCCGCTATACATGGAAAGTCACTCATGCACTCTCGCTTAATTCGAGAAGGGGTAGCAGAATCACTAGCCTTACTCGGGTCAAGAGGCAATGCTCTCGCTAGCACCTCGCATGGCCACGCTGAAGGAACCGCCAAGCTTGTTGTGCGGAAGTTGTTACACCAGGCGGATTGGGTGAGATGGGCAAGCCTTAACAACGAGATGCCACTACTTGCAGAAGCAGCGCCCGACGAATTTCTCGACGCTGTCGAAGCCGCAGTGGCCGATCCATCCACGAGCCCCTTCATTGAGGTGTTTCGGCAGGAGGGCACCGGCGGAATAGGAGGGTGGAATTATATTACTGGCGTCCTTTGGGCACTGGAGACCCTGGCGTGGCATCCTGATTACTTGGGACGGGCAACTCTCTTGCTCGGAGATTTAGCGTCCATAGATCCCGGGGGAACTTGGGCGAATCGTCCTCTCAACTCTCTAACCGATATCTTTCTTCCATGGCTTTCGCAGACCCTTGCTGATTTGACGACACGAAAAAATGCGTTGGAGTCACTGCTCCGGGAACACCCAGACGTAGCTTGGAAACTATTGCTCAGTCTTCTGCCTAGTTCCCACGGCAGTACATCCGGCACACGCAAGCCAGTTTGGCGATCATTTATCCCGGTCGGATGGAAGGAGACAGTTACAGTCCCGCAATATTGGGCACAAGTTCAAGTTTATGCCGAAATCTGCACGCGTGTTGCTGCACTCGATTTAAATAAGCTGGTCGAGTTAGTAGACCGTCTAGCCGACCTACCGGAAGCGGCACATTCGCAGATATTGGCCCACCTGGCGTCACCGCCTGTTACGACCCTTGCCGAAGAGAAACGTGTACGCCTTTGGGAGGCCTTAAAGGACCTTGTATTGAAACACCAGAGATTTTCGGACGCTCAGTGGGCTATGGCGGCTGAGCGGGTCGCTAAGATTGAAGAGGTGACGGCGATGTTGGCTCCTGCATCAGTTGAGCTAGCGAATCGGCGGCTGTTCACTGAGCGAGACTTTGACCTCTTCGAGGAAGCAGGCGACTACGAGGAACAGCAGCGAAAATTGGACGGGATTCGGCGGGAGGTCCTCGCGGCAATCCTGAAGACTAATGGCATGGAAGGTATCGTGCGATTTGCAAAGGACGTGGAATCACCGCGCAAGGTCGGCGAAGCATTAGGTGCGATAGAAGATCCAAGCATTGACGCCTTTCTGTTGCCGGCATTTCTCGACAAGAGTGATAGAGAGATAAATCTTTTTTTCGGGAGCTTCGTATTGCGACGGGTCTTTACCCAGAAATGGGCATGGGTTGATCAGCAACTGGCGAAGGGCTGGCACAAGGATCAGCTCTTGGCATTCCTATTGCTTGTTCCCTCTGAACGGGAGACTTGGGATCGTGTAGAGCGAATCCTTAGTAACAAGGCCGACAACTACTGGCAGCAAGTTCGGTTTATTCCGTGGGGTATGGAGGCTGGCGACCTGGTGTATGCTGCCGAGAAGTTGGCCTCAAACGGGCAGCCGGTGGCCGCTGTAAATTGCCTTTATGTTTTAGCTCACAAGAAAGTGCCGATTCCAATTCCACTCGCCTCATCGGCATTGTTGGGCGCTTTAAATACAGAAGAGCAACAGAAACAACTCGAGCAAGACCATACTGTGGAAGTGATCAAATGGGTGCAGAAGAACGCGCCTGCCGACTCCGATGAACTTTTCAAAATTGAATGGCACTATCTGCCGTTATTAAATCGGCTACATGGCGGCGAGGCAAAGGTACTTGAGCAGAGGCTGGCGTCATCGCCGGCATTCTTCTGCGAGGTCCTTTCAGTCGTGTTCCGTTCCGATAAGGAGGCTGAAGAAACGCAGACCGAAGTCACCGAAGCCCAGAAACGAATAGCCCGGAATGCATATTCGTTGTTACACGGATGGCGCATTCTTCCAGGTACTCAAGCGGATGGGACCTTCAATGGTGACCAATTTACAGCCTGGCTGGACGAAGTAAAGAAGCGTTGTAGAGAGTCCGGACATTTTGGAGTCGCTATGTCTCGGATAGGTCAAGCGCTTGCGTACACACCGCCAGATCCAGGAGGCCTTTGGATTCACAAGTCGATCGCAGCTGCTCTCGATTCAAGGGAGGCATCAGAAATGCGGCGAGCATTCACAACCGGCCTCTTTAATAAACGCGGCGTGTACGGCTTCTCTCACGGGGAAGAGGAAAAGCAAATTGCGACTGACTATCGTCAAAAAGCCAAGGCATTGGCAGACAACGGTTTTCAGCGAGTTGCTGACGCAGTCCGCGGCTTGGCTGAAAACTACGAGCAGGATGCCGAAAGAGAGTCACGAAGAGATATATTCGACGACCGGTAAGACAAATCCACCTGACAGGCGCACCACCCGCGCACCATATTCACAGTCTGTTCCACTTTTGTTCCGAATAAACCCTTGGGAACCTTTGGTGCGCCCGGCTGGAATCGACGACCCTTAGCTTAGAAGGCTGGAGATCTGCTGAGTGAGGAGAGAGAGCAGTCAGCGATACCCATGGGCTAGCGGGACTGCCCAACTACGACAATCCCGCTAGTCTCCATTGGCTCAGGGTCTGAAGATGTTACCGGCAAGGCCGAAATACATCCTCAATGAGTGGGCACTGCGGCCGTGGGAGCACCTGTCGCATCCCCTGGAACACCACACCAGGTTCATAAGACACCCTCTGAAGGTATCTTTGAAGGTATTGTGATTGGTGGCGTTCCGATAGTGACGGTGACGGTGACGGTGATGGTGACGGAGTCGGGGTCGGATCTGGAAGGGTCGGGGCCTCGGCGTTCGGGATTATTTTGTCGTAGATGCCTGAAATTATATCCCAGGCATCTCCCGCCTGCGCCGCCTCAGAAATGAACAGCGCCCCGGCCAACACAAAGATGGTAACCATGAGTTTCATGTGCACCTCCTTGTTGCCGGATGGCAGTTGCAAAAGTCATGTCAAACGAGCTCGCCAGAGTATGAGCCACCATCCAGTTGAATAATTGTATTTGTTAACTTTAGTTCATTAATTTTTGCTCACACTTAGTTTCACCTCTGTGTAGTTTTCTAGTCACTACACCCTACACTGTCACCAAATGAGGAGGCCCAATGCGCCCAATGGGACGTGCAACTTCGGGATTTTTTGCCACGCCTCCATCAGTGATCACGCTTCTTCCCTCACTTCTAACGAATCCCCATAATCATCCTGGTCGATTGCTAGACCCGTGCGCAGGGCAAGGCATCGCGGCGAGCTACTTGAGCGCACATCTCAAATTAGATCCGTACCTCATCGAGCTCGATCGTCAACGGGCCGCGCAATGCCAGAGTCGCGTCGGCAGAGTTCTCCGCTCCGATGCCGCAAAATGCAAAGTCCAGCGGGAGGCATTTTCCGTCTTATTTCTCAATCCACCGTACGATTCCGCAGGCCACGGCCAACGCACCGAGTTCACATGGCTCAAACGCTGGACACCCATGCTCCAGCCTGAGGGCCTACTGGTCTACATCATTCCTGAACGCCAATACACCGAAACGGTCTTGGAATATCTCAGCACCTACTACCGCGACGTGTCGCTGTATCACTTTCCCGCTGCCGATTATGAGACGTTCGAGCAGACCATCTTCATTGGGAAACGGGTTCGCACCCCGAATCCCTCACAAACGGTCCGCAACCGGTTGTGGTCCGCGCTTCGCCGACACGATCTCCCGGAACTTGGCAGTCTGACGTCTTCTATCGCGTATGAAATCCCTGACCTCAGCTATCGGGGAGAGATCGAATTTCGTAGTACATGGCTCGATCCGGAAGAGATGTACGCCGAAGCGCATGAGCGCGGACTGTGGCAGGATCCTCACGTCCAAGACCTGCTCACCTTTCATCACCTCAAACCCGTCCGCCCCCTACTCCCACTCCGCAAAGGCCACCTGACGCGAATGATCACGGCAGGCCTGTACAACAACACCACCCTCAGGCAAGGCGGCCGGCACTGGATCATCAAAGGCCGGGCACGCAAACAGACAAAAGAGCTCTCACCGATCGTCGATATCGTCCACACGAAAGACGGACCGGAAGAGCGGACCCAATACCGGACAATCGAATCGTATGTGCCCGAGATACGGGCCTTCGATCTGACGGAAGGCCCAATGTTCGGAAACTATATTGTGGTCGAATGCTAAGGAGACGCGATGAAGATCGAACTTGACCGGACTACGCTCACGAAAACCCTCAAGCTGATGCACAGTGTCCTCGACCGGAATCCCAAAATGGCGGTTCTCAAATATCTCCTCGTCACTGCCACACCGACCGGACTCACACTGGCCGCAACGGATTTAGAGCTGGGGCTCCAGCGCACGCTCGACGTCACGGTGGGAGTCAGCGAATCCCTGCTCATGCCCTCGGATCCGCTCGTGGATTTTCTTCGCGAACTCACCACTGAGACCATCCAGTTGACCACAGACAGCCAGCACGCCATCACCATCAGCGCCGGCAAGGCCAAAGCGAAGTTCAAAGGGCTCGACCCCAAGGAATACCCCGCCCTACCCAGCCTCCCGGAACCATGGCTTTGCTCACTCCCGCCGGCGGATCTCGATCAGCTTCTCGCCGAAACGCTGCCAGCCGTGGGCGAAGCCGATGCACGATACATCCTCAATTCCATCCAGCTCCAGTTCGGCGGAGACCCAGAGGCCTCCGTTGAAGCCGTCGGCGCGGATGGCCACCGTCTCGTCGTGACGAAGCGGACCACTGGCATCTGGTTGACCAAGGACCATCGTCCCCGCACTGTCCTCATGCCGAAAAAGGCCGGAAAAGTGTTGCGATTGCTCTTGGCAGATACCGAAGAAGAACAGATGGCCTTCAGCGCCTCGTCGTCACTCGCGGCCTTCCGCCTCGGTCCCTATCGCCTCACCAGCCGTCTGATGGAAGGCAATTACCCGCTCTATGAGAAGGTCATCCCCGCCAAGCCGGCGATCCGTTTCACCGTCCCAAAACTCGCCTTTGAAGACCCGCTTCGACGGGTCTCCGTGATCAGTGGCCGGGACGCGAAACCCATTACCCTTGCCATCGAAGAAAACCGGGTCGTCCTCAAAGCCGTCAATGTCGATCTCGGAGAAGCCACCGAGGCCATCGACACTCAGACCTTTACGAAAGAGCAGTTTCTGGCCGGCTTCAATACGCATTACTTACTGGATGCGCTGGAAACGATGCCGGGCGAGCAGTGCGACGTCCACATGGACACTCCTATCTCGCCGTGCGTGCTGACCACCCCCGAGCAGAAAGACTGGAGGCATGTCATCATGCCGGTTCGCGTCTAAGGTCTCTCCTCCCTTGGTACTGATGCAGTTTGCAACTCAGCCCTAGAAAATGGTCTTCTCTTGATCAAGGACGACTTCACGGTATTGATCGCACGATCGGCACAAATATACGCCAACTCCCATAGCTCCCCTGTGCTCAACGCTGGGCATATCCATAATGCATTCCATACTGTGGCCTTGTTCGCAGAGCACCTCGCGATCATGATCAAGGGCTTGCTCCGGCGAAATGTATTCGCGAGGGAGCGTCTTGAACGGATCCAGTCCGGATACCTCCGCCCCCTTGCCTGGAATGAACCGCACTTGCACTTTGGGATAATCAGATTCGCTCATTCTTCTACCTTTCCCGCCCAGAAATAGCAGCCGCGGATCGCCCGGGGGAGGGCATTGAGGAAGCGCTCTGGCTCATTCTCCGGATCGATGCTGCAACGGTCCTTGCCCTCATAGGTGATGAGCGGCTCGTCGAGCAGACGAGTGACGATCAGCTCGGTGGACTCCGCGACCAGCTTCCCGTTCCGCAGCACAATCGCGCCCAGTTCCCGAGGTTCAGCCTTGTCGTCGAGTTCATAGAAGCGGACTTGTGGCACCAAAGTACCTCATACCCGACACTTAGCACCGTCACACAGTCGTCAGGCCCATTTTGACCGCTGACTTCACCAATCCGGCATTCGTCGTGACGCCTAGGACTTTCTTCACATGTTCTTGATGATCCCGAACCGTATGAATGGAGAGATTGAGTTCACCTGCAATCTGTTTATGACTAAACCCTTCACCAATCAATTGCAGCACTTCGCGCTCTCGCGTGGAGAGCACAGGCTCCCCAAGATAATTGCGTTTGCGCTGCTCCTCCTGCATCGCCTCACGAAATTCTTCTGCGCTCATCAGGATATTAAGATAACTTTTGCCAGCTAACACCGTATTCAGCGCGTGTCCAAACTCCTCCGCCTGAATGTCCTTCGTCAGATAGGCATTGGCCCCGGTGGTAAACGCACGCGCGATCCACACGACATCTTCATACATCGTCTGAATAATCACTTTCACGCCCAAAGATATTTCCCGCAGCCGCGTTAACGCATCAATCCCATTGGCCTTCGGCATGTGAATGTCCATGATGACCAGATCCACCGGCGTCTGCTTGTAGAACTGCACGAGCTCACGGCCATTGGATGCGTGTCGCAGCACTTGATGGCCGAGCCCTTCAAGCATCCGCTGCTGGCCCACCATCATAAATGGGTGATCATCACAGAGTGCGACAGTCGCCATCTCCCACCATCCCTTCGCTTATGGCACAGGGAATCCGGACTTCAATCTCGGTACCCACGCCAGGCCGACTCTCAACACGTAGCTGCCCTCCGACATGGCGAATGCGCTCCGCCATGCTGCACAACCCAAGTCCCGCAGTTCCCGGTAGATGATGTATGTCAAATCCTCGGCCCTCGTCCCGAACACGCAAGACCACCGTCGCATCCTCTATGCTCAAACGTACCTTCGCTTCATCCACAGCCGCATGCTGTCGCACATTGTGAATCGCCTCTTCCGCCACGCGATACAGCGCTGCTGCAGCCATCGGCAGAAGCGGATATTGCACATCCTCAATAGTCCTGACAATCTGCAGCCCTGTTCGCCTGGTCACATCATCCAACAACTTATGTAAGGCACAGGAAAGACCCACACGATCCAACATCACTGGATGGAGATGGAGCGACAGCTCACGTGTCGAGGTCGTCGCCTCTTCCAATTCGTCCGCCAGCCGGCCGAGTGCCTTCATCATCTCCTCACGTGTCATTGGCGGCACCTGAATCAGCGACCGCACGCCAAACAAGATCGCCGCCAGCTGACTCACCACATGATCATGGAGTTCCCCTGCGACCCGGCGTCGTTCATCTTCCTGTGCGGTCATCACCCGTTCAGCCAACGCACGGAGCTGATCGCGTTGCTGGACGACCATATCCGCCTGAACATCGACCGTTTCCTCATAGAGTGTCAGCAATTCGTCGAGCGTCTGAATATGATTGAAGCCCGGACATCCCGACGTCGCTTGTCTAGCAATGATCCCACTGACCGTGTTGAAGCCCACACGAACCGAGAGCGCCAGCAGTCGCAGCAGTTCCACCGTTCGTGGCGGGATTGCCACTCTCGAGAACAGGATGACGATAAAGTACAGACCCGGTCCATACCAGCCGCCGAATCCCACGACGGATCGGACTCCAAATGGTTTGACGAAGTCCTCC
Organism: Nitrospira sp.; assembly: GCA_035252115.1. Classification (GTDB taxonomy): domain Bacteria; phylum Nitrospirota; class Nitrospiria; order Nitrospirales; family Nitrospiraceae; genus Nitrospira_C. The sequence continues at coordinate 12,100 of DATFDJ010000077.1, forward strand.
TGAGCTGGCACGTATGGGCTGCCGAGGGCCACCGGGACATGGAACACATTGCAGCCGGTCCCGGCCGACCCAATGGTCATTCCCTCGCCCAACCGTGGCTTGTCAATTGAGATGCCCACTTGCCGAAAGATTTCTGCAAACATTGGGAAGCGGGTCGCGAACCGATCCGCTTCAATCGGAATCGCTCGATAACGGGAGGAGCGGGAAGGATCATTCCAGCCTTCGACCACACCGGCAGAGCCCATCAGGGACAAACAAAGTCCGGCGGACGGTTCAGTCGTCCGGCGCTGGTCCAGCTGGAGCCACGTCTTTACGTCAGCGGCGACTTCACTGAATGGCTGCGCCACAAAGCACCGACTCAGGACCATCTCGGCATCGCCGGCCGGCGACCCACGAAACGTCTCTTGAAACAACTGCATGAGATCCTGAGCAAACGATTCGATGCTCGACGAGCAGCTGGCGAGGTGACGAACCCGCGCGATGCAGCGTGCGACATCTACGAGCGACAGCGTCGTGAGCGACATCAGATCACTGCGGTGCGCTTCTCGACCGATGTGCTCCGTGATAGTTCGTTCCACGCCTCACCCTGTAGGACCTTTGCGGGCAAATGGAGGCGCAGTATAGCAAAGCACCTACAGCTTCCGCACCTGGGAAATCAGCCATTGGAGCCATCTTTCGCAGTTGTCTAATTATTTCGTATACCGAACTACTGTACATTTTTGTTACCTTGCAACTAACCGCACGACGCATCGACGCTTTTCCTAGAAATAGCTGTATTTCAGCCAGACTCTATCGCCACTTACCCCACTACACCTAGTTGGTTCCACCAACATCGCTACTACATGAGGAGTATCCGATGACGACCACCACGCTCGATGACCCCCTCACGCCATCATCCGAGAACGCCTCAGAGGCCGTCGCAGAGCCAGCAGACAGCGAGTCCACGGCAGAGACCACAAGGCCTTCCGACATATCGCCAGCAGACGATGCGACAGCCGGTCCTGCACCCGAGCCCTCTTCCACCGCGAGCGCATCGACCGATGATGATGACGACGATGACGATGATCCGATTTTAAGCCTTGAGCGCGATGCGAACGATTTCGAGAAAGCCACGATCACGATGGTGCTCACCCTGCTGCCTCAGGATGGTCATGCCGACGGCCGACTCGTCTTGCTCGGAGTGAAAAGCCACAATCTACCGCCGCTGACCGTCACGCGACGGTTTGCCCAGCTCACTCCACTCCCGAAGGACCTGGAGCAGCTGCTCATGCAATGGCAACACCATTATCAAGAGGCCTTAGCCGCCCGCATGAACAAACGCGCCGCAGACAAAGCCAAGGAGAAGGCGAAGGAAGAAGAACGCAAGCGCAACCAGGAAGAGGCGCGACACAACGCGCGAACCAAAACCGCTGGGCAAACGCCGACCCGGACCACCGCGAAATCGGCATCGACACCCGCCGCGCGGCCAGCTGTGCCAGTAGCGTCGGCGGCAGCCGTCCCACAATCGTCACTCTTTTAACTTCACACCAAAGGATATCCGATGATCACCTTACAGATCGAGGGGCAGACCCTCGAACTTCCTGAAGACGTTGCCGTCAGCGATGATGCGATTCGTCGCGTGATCGCCCCACTTTTTCCGCAGGCGGCCAATGCCACCATTCAACGCGTGACCGATGGCAATGGCATCACAACCATCAAGCTGACCAAACAGGCTGGCACGAAAGGCAGCTATACGACGATCCTCGATCGGCTCAAACGCAGCGAGCCACACGTCAATCCGGCGTTGACGCTCTATCAACAATTGCACGCCGCATCAGATCCGCGCCGCTACAAGCCCGAAGAGCTGTTGACGCTGCAGCGCCGCGTCAAACGAGCCATCACGCAAGGCGAAGAGGAGCTCAAAGCCACTCATGACATCACCCAACGTCTCCGCGCGGCCCCTGGCCATGCCAGCACCGTGCCGCCTGTCGGTTTCTGATCGTCCGACCCCCTCCCTCTCCCAAGCCGTCGAATACCTCAAGAAGCAGAAAGATCTTACGGTCGCCTCCGCCCTCGACGAACTCAAAGCCCTCGACCGCTCGCTGGGTGTCACCACCGTGTATCAGCAGTGCTTCCCGCGCCATTACACGTGCCACCTGGCGAAAGTGAAGATCGCACAGCCCTGGAACCTCGGCGAAACACTCCTCGAATCCTTCACCGAGCTCGTCAGTCGGAAGTATTTCCCCGTGAACAACTGGGATCTCGAATGGGTCGTCGAGTCCTTTCCGACCATTCCCATTCCGCTCGAAAACTTCGACGTGGAATCCGACTTCGAGGACGTGGCGCTCCCGATCCAAATCGCTGCCACGATGAGCGGCGTCTATTCCTATGCCCCATCGTGGGAGACCATTCAAGAGTCGCTCGGACCGACGATCACCCTGCCGCGGTGTTTTCTCAAGCCGGAGCATCGCTGCGAGTTGGAGTTTGATTTGTTTGCGCGTCTCTGTCAGCAGCATCCCGCCCCCATCAGCGCGTTTCCGCAAGTCGTACAGATCCTCGCACACAACACGGGGACTGCTTTTTTGGATCTGTCCTACGACTATGAAATGCCAGACCATGGCTACACGTGGACGCAGGAAGATATTCTGGCACTCCAACGACAGTGGCGCACCGCTCGGCGCCTGCTTCGCGACATGCACCGCACTGTCGACCAGCTCAAGGCACGTCCGCAGGCGTGGTCAGTCATCTTCGCCTGCTGGGACAGGATCTGCCGATCACACCGAAGGACCTCCTCATGAATGAACACCACGACGCGACCCTGCACTTTTTCGGCGGCCAACTGCTCTTTGAGTACAAAGACTTCAACGGCGCCGTGATCAAAAAATGCATCTCACCCCTTGCCGCTCGAAGCGCCTTTGCCGACGAAGCCATCGACTCGGACTGGCTTCCACCGCAGACCTGTCGCTACGGCGAGGGGCCGAAGGGCGCCTGGATCATGCTCAAACACGACCCCGCTCGCTACGAAGTTTCATTGGCTGAGCCGCTCACGATCCCAGGACACGCCACCCCGCTCACCCTGCTCTCTGTGCCCCTGCCCGCCGTCCTGTTTCTCGGCATCGAGCGTCATTATTTCCTGTGGGCCTTCAAAGCCTGGAAGGAGAGCGCGACCGCGCTGTACCACGTCCCTCTCCCGAACGTGCATCCGACCGGAGCCATCTGCTTTGGGAACACCACACCTCCGATCGCCTCAGGCAAGACGATCCAGAGAGCCTGGACAATATTCTGGGAAAGTCAGTTCTCGAACGAATTAACCAGCGGCAAATCCCGGGCGCACAGAAACAACGTCCTTCTGTATCTCGCCGACCTCCATCAGCAGGCCCAAAGCTATCCAACAGAGGATCTCGTCCGCGTCAATCTCACGATCCCTCACATCCTTCAGCAACTCACTGAAATACGAAACGGACACCTCGAATGACGACGCTCAATCCTTTCGTTCGGCATATCATTGCCACCGACCCGCTTCCCCCCTGCCCGGCCGCACTGTACGAATACGTCTTTGCAGGGAACGGCATCTTTTTGCGCGCACACCGACAAGGACTCTGCGTAGGATTTCCTGTATTACCCTACCCCATCGTCGGCCTTCCAGTTCTGACGCCGCACATCGAACTCACCGTGCCCCGCATTCCACAGACATTGATGGAGCAGATGCTCGCGGAGGCCTTCGATGCATGGCGCACCGCTACCGGCCCACTCGAAAGCTTGTTTCATTTCACGTGTGACGAGGCCTGGATGCTCACCATCCCCGAGCAAATTCGGACGGCCGTCACCGTGCAGCCGGCCGATCCCGAGCACTGTCCGTCGTATCAGACCTGTCTCGTCGAAATTCACTCGCATCACGAAATGCGACCGCAGTTTTCAGGGACGGATGACGAAGATGAAACCGGCTTCCGGATTTACGGGGTCTGCGGCGCGTTTCATACGCGACCATCCATTTCGTTTCGCATCGGCCTCTATGGCCATTTCTTTCCGATCCCGGCCAGGTTGATCGCAGAATTGCCGCCTGACCTCCATGACACGTATCGCGAGGAGTTGCTCGATGACTGCGCGTAGACGAAATAAGCCGCTCGCAACAAGTGCCACACCTCCCTCTCTACATGCGGTAGATCTCAGTCACCTGCGCGCCGCGCGGATTCTGCCGAAGCGCTGTGCATCTCTTCGGCTGATCCAAGTGGGTTGCGGTGGCATCGGTGCCTTTCTCGGCACGAGTACCGCCCGCCTCGCCCGCGAATGTCAGTCACTCTATGAGGAAGTGACCGTCCAGCTCTTTGATGGCGATACCGTCGAGGAGCGCAATATTCGTCGCCAGAATTTCTGCTTGGCTGAAGTGGGACAGAATAAAGCCGAAACGCTTGCTTATCGTCTCAACGCGGCCTGGGGCCTCAACATCGAAGCCTATCCGCGCCACTTCAAAGCCGCCGATGCGCAACCAGCACATAACACACTGACCGTACTCCTCGGCTGCGTCGACAATGGTCAGGCGAGGCGAATGCTTCACAGTAGTCTTTCAGCCTATGAACGTGAGGACGACACTCAATGTTGGTGGATCGACGGAGGCAATGACTCCGTCACGGGGCAGATATTAATCGGAAGCCTCGTACGCATTGGCAAACTCCAGGAGAGCTTTCCTCTTCCAACCATCTGTCAATCGCTGCCCTCGCCGGCGCTCGTCCATCCCGAGCTGTTGACCGTACGGCCCAACGAAGCCCGTCGGCCGAAGCAGTCGTGCGCCGAACTTGCGGCGATGGATCCGCAGTCCCTGACGATCAACGCGATCATCGCCTCACACATAGCCGACTATCTGTTGCGGTTGCTGATCACGAAAGATCTCCGGCGTTTCGCCACCTACATTGATATGCAGTCGGGCTCCAGCCGCTCACTGCCGACGACACCTGAGCGTGTCGCCGACGCCTTATCACTGTCGACCGCCGCCTGACTGACTTTCGACTCCCTTTTTGTAAGGACATACCATGCCCGCGCTCGGCCCTTTGCATTTGTGGAATAAAGGAGGTCCCATCCCATGACCTCCTGTGGACACTGTCACGCCTGCGGCAACCCGATCAAGCACGTGCTCGGCGAGAAAGAATGGTGCCCTAACTGTCGCGCCTACCAACGACCCGTCACTCACGGATACCACAACCCCGCGCCCAGTGCGGTCGAACAGCACGCGTGTACACAGACTCCGGCTCCGCCATCCGAACAAGCGGCAGACTCCACCGATATCTGGGCTGGCGCCGAGATCCTGTCGCGCTACACCCGCCGGCAAGCCATCGAGGATGGGGTGCTGGTCGAAATCCCTGAGTCCATACGAAAAGAATTCGGCATTGTTTTCCCCCTTGCCATGACGCGAACGGTCTGGGACGACTATATCGCGGTTCCGGAATCGCTCCGCGGTCTCCAAGATGAACAGGGCCGCCTTGCCGATGTGTTAATGATGTTCCGGCTCCGCGCGAAACAATGTCAGGACGACCAGTTCCTGTTTCGGGTCATCATTCAGCAGGAAAAAGACAAACCGCTCCCGGCTCCGATCACCCTCAAAGCCGTTATCGATGGCGGGGATGCCGGCGAGGGCGCCATTACGATCATGCTGCCGAATGAGGATTAACCTTTAGGGACGTCAAGAGTGCTTTTTTCTTTCCCCCTCGCAGCGAGAATCTCTTATGGCTAAATGGCAACAATCCTTCGAAGTGCCCAGCACCAGCGGACGAGGCACCTATATCGTCAGTCTCGACAAAACCGGCAACTGGGGCTGCTCCTGTCCGCAGTGGAAGTTCAGGCGGTTGGCTTGTAAGCATATCGTCAGCGTTCAGGCTCAAGTCGCGGAGACGCGCCCGCGCTTTGAACGCGTGGTGCCGAGCTGTCGTGCCGCGAACGTCCCGGAAGTCACCAAAGAGCGCGATGATCTCCTGCTCATTCCACTCCTGCCGTTAAACGATGAGCACTTTCTCGCAACCGTCGTGGTGGATCTCCTGATGCATGGCATCCCGTACTTCGAAATCCGACAGCGGTACCATCTCGCCTCACATCGACGCCGCGAAGAATACATTCAGCTCGTCGTGACGCGCGGCCGTCACATTTATGCTTCGTCCAGCACGTCGACCAATCCACGACCCTGCCTCGTCACACACACGTGGAATTTGCCTGAGATACCGCTTCCCGGCGAAACAGCCCTCGCTTATAGCGACAGGACCGGGTGCATGCCGGAACTCGCCAAGATCGCCCTCGACCAGCTCCACTCACAGCCCGTCGTGGCCTCCCGAACGTCCCTCGCATCGGCTCCTCCACCACGACCAGTACCCCGAACCGGCAAGCGGAGAATTCTGTCATCCCCGTAGGCTGTTGAATTGCCCGCCCAAACCGACACACCGCTAGCATGTAATATAGGTATAGGGATTATCTCTCGCAGAAGAGAAACGAACCACACAGCCATTAACTCCCGGAGGTGGAGCATGAACCTCGTCTTAGATATTCCTGCTGAATTTGTTGAACTTTGCCGTACCGACGGCACCACCCCAGAGGCCGTGCTGCGCGGATTTATCGCTGATCTCTGCGGATTGGTCAGCTATGTATCCAATCCCAGACCCGACGGATATTGCTCGAACGGCAGCGACGAACGACTCTACGCCCGCGAATACTACGACCGCGTCGGATATTCGTGGTATCGGGAGTCAAGTATATAAATCCCGAAAGGAAAGGAGGCGATGATGTTTGTGCTTGTCTTGTTAACCGCATTGAGTCTTTCCACGGTCATGCCCCACGAGCTCATGGCGGCCCAAACTGCAAGCCAGAAACCGACCGACAAGAAGTCGAAAAAGAAAGCCGATACATGGCTCTTACTTGGACGTGATGGTCATTGTTCCCCCTTCAAGAGCCTTAAACAGACGTTTCCAGATCTCCCCTTGATCAGCACCCCGCAAGGCTTGCAGCGGTACCTGAAAACGCATGAAGGGACACCACTCCTCTATCCCATCGATGATCCTGAATTTCCCACCCTCAAAGGCTATTCGCTCTTCGACCCCGCGCATCACCTCTCCTACATCATTTTGCCAGCCGCCCACTGCAAGGGACAGTTCATGCCAAAAGATCAGGATCCACCTTCCCCTCAGGATTCGCATTGACAACGAGCGCCAATCATCCGGCCATCAGCACCCGTGAATCTCGACGATCTACGCGACAACATTAGACGTGTGGAGCATCTGTCGTCGGCATGGATCAAACATGGTGGTGATGAACACACGATCGCGGAAGTGGGGGACTTCAATCCCCTCATAAAGAAAAGGAGGACGACAAAAGCAGAAGAGCTGCTCGATACAGCTTGAATCTTTGTGAAGCCGACCTTGAACGCTTTCAAGTTGTCACGGAAAAGGAGGCAAGAGTGCATCCCGCCAAAACTGCTCAGCGGAAATCACGAAGAGACTCCTTCCTCACACATCGCAATGTCAACCAACTCAGGCTTCCGTTTGCTGATTATTGAAGCGAGTGTGAGAATTCATCCGTTATTACTTTTTACTCTTGCTCTGCTCTAGCGTATCCACCGCGATGTGGTTTTTCTTGCAGGATTTCCCGCTCAGCCTGTAACCAGTCATCTAGTGCTCCCTGGCTGATGCGTCGATCATAAATCTCATACGCTCGCCTAGCAATCTGACCATGAAGGCTTTCTGGCCTAGAACTCATCTGAGGGCGTTGAGGTGTCTTACGAGGTGGATTTTTGGTTGTGCCCTTCGACTTAACCTTGTTCATTGGATACCTCTGAGCTAACCGCCTGAAGGGCAATCAGCGTAGGCGTCCGACTGAGATGAGTCAAGGAGAACGGCCTACCTTGCCGCTACACCTCCAGCGCCATAGCTACATTGAATCAAGACGTGACCGGCGGTTAGGTTGAATAGATGCTCAACCGAAGGAGGTGACCATGCGAACACCCGATGTAGTAAAGGCGTTTCAAGCCTTTTCGTCTGTCATGTCGGAGAAGAAAACCGTTTCAGCCAAAGAGTGTATGGCTGTCGAAAAACTCAATCGTGCTTTAAGTCTCATGGGGTATCGAATAAGACCAATAAACCCTATACCCCATAGAAAACAAAGAGGTCGTCACGTTGGAACGAGGAACAAGAATCATGGCTTGCGCATAGTGCACCGCAACAACGTGCACAAAATAGCGAAACGTAGGCCGGGTCGGCCCAAACTACGCAGAGTTGCCTAAAGAAGAGTCAACTTCCCTTCCAAGCTATGCCGAGTCGTGTGCTCGCTCGCTTTCAGTTTGATTCGGATTCGGTAGTAAATAAACTCAGAAGACTTCACCGGTGCCATCCAACTTGGCAGATAAGATAGCCAGCACGGATCTCCGCTTGGGTCATGGTTGTGTGATCGCACTTTACGATAAAGCTCTCCTTGGCTGAGCCTCCCCGCAACATTCCAGTAATCCAGAGTGTCATCAGATACCCACGAACATGTCTGGTGACTTGCTCCCACAAGGCAGGAGCATTGGCGCTCTCGAAGCTCACCCATAGTAACTGTGTCATGCACCAGGCTTCGAGCAACTCCCGCGCGATCGCTGCGCTAATGCCCACGATTCTCGGGCCTTCTGAGTCGATTTCTTCTACCGTAATCCACTCACGCATCCTGCACCCTCTCAGTTCAGAGACTCTTGGTCTCTTGACGTAGGGGCATCAGCAACAGACGTGCCGAAATGGGTTACTGTTAAAAATGTGAAGGTTGTATCGCTTTGAGAGAGGAATGTGCTTGAAGTTCGATATGCAGGTATATCAGGTCAGATACGAGAAAATAGAAAAGGATACAGCTCTAACGGCTCTCGCATGAACTTGCCATGCAACTGGTTCTAGAATGTTGGTCCTCTCAGAAACCGAGATGCCGCACTCAGTGCGATACCCGCTTGTACCCCTGACGCTGATAATATTCGATGCAGTCCCGCTCGCGTTGGTACGCAACTTCTGCACTTTGCTCCGTGTCATCTGGACCGCATTGGACGGTCTTGCCGGTTTGCGGATCACGCAAGGTTACAGGCCCAGTGCAGCCAGCAAGGACAATCAAAGTCACACCGATGGCAAGCGCGTAGGTGATCGAGGTGGGTGCGTTGAGGGGTAATTCTCTATAGACTACTGACTCAATTCCACACGAAAAGGGTAAAAGTACGGTCACGTCGGTCACTCTCCCTCAACGGATTCTGGGAACAATCAAACAAGATCCGTTTCTTCTAACCCAATATTGTCACAGCGGCATGGCCATGAGATGAAGCTCTCGCCGACGAGAGCGGCTGTCCAGACCTTGCGTATGGGTGGCTGGTTTGACGACAATTGATGCTCTTGTCGTGAGAAGTCGCCATGCCTCCCAAGCGAGTTCCGGTGATCGACATAAGGCAGCTCGGCAGCCGGGGCCCCCGGCACGACGAGACTATAAGAGCGATCGGGACAGCCTGTCGCGAGTACGGCTTCTTCCACATCACCGGACACGGGATTCCGTCGGACCTGATCGAGCATGTCTGGTGTGAGACCAAGCGGTTTTTTGCACTCCCGTTGGACGCGAAGGAAGCAGTGTCACGTTCAAAGGAGAACGCCCGAGGATGGTATAACCGCGAACTCACAAAGAACACCCGAGACATGAAAGAGGTGTTCGACTTTGGGCATACCGCCCACCCGGAACTTCCCGACGATGATCCGGCCAACTGGGCACAGGATGGTTTCAACCGTTGGCCCGACGCCCATCTGTGCCCTGATTTCAGACCCACAATGCAGGAGTACTTCCGCGCGTGCGAGCGGGTAGCCTTCACGCTGCTCGAGACGATCGCAGAGAGTCTCGGTATGCCACCCGAAGCGCTGACCCGTGATTTCGTTGGTCGGCACACGAGCTTCGTCCGGCTGAACCATTATCCGTGCCATGATCCGTTGGCCCCGGATCGGCCAGCCTCTGCAACGGGTCATCTAGGTATCCATCATCACACCGATGCCGGGGCACTGACCGTGCTGCTACATGACGATGTGAGTGGCCTCGAAATCAGGCTAGACGGCGAATGGATTCTGGTGGAGCCCGTGACCGGCGCCTTGGTGGTCAATATCGGTGACATCGTGCAGGTCTGGAGCAACGATCGTTATCCGGCGCCGGTCCATCGAGTGCGCCCGAGCACGACTCGCGAGCGCTACAGCCTGCCTTTTTTCTTTAACCCGGTCTACGAGGCCGTCTATGCGCCACTTGCAGCCGTAACGAAGGAGCAGTCACCGCCCAGATATCGGCCCATCACCTGGGGGGACTTTCGGCGGAGGAGACAGCAAGGCGATTACGCTGACTACGGTCCGGAAAATCAGATATCAGATTACCGCATTCCGTGAGTGACATTTACAACGAGGTACAGTTTTCATCCCTCACCTCGTTGGTACGAAACAACAGCCATAACTGCAACTGTTTGAGCCTCCAATGGGCTTATCATATGATCCGTTGAGCATTATGAAACTCATTCTGCTCACATGTCTCCTGATCATTGGCCTTACCTCAAGGGCGAGTGCGTGGAATGACTTCGGCCATATGATCGTGGCCGCGATCGCCTATGATCACCTGACGCCGACGGCACGCGCACAGGTTGATGCGTTGTTAAAGTTGAATCCTTCATACCCTGACTGGGTGACAAGGATTGACAGGCAGGATCGGCGTAAGGTCGCTTTCATAAAGGCCGCGACATGGCCAGACATGATCAAGATCGATTACCGCTATAGGGAGGATGGGGATCGACCCAAGGGGCCTGATGCCGGACGTAACATTGGCTACGCCGACAAGCTCATTCATCGGTACTGGCATTACATCGATATTCCGTTCTCACTCGATGGGACGGCCCTTACCGACCCAGACATTCCCAACGCTCAAACTCAAATCGTCGCTTTCCGTCAAACATTGAAGGACGCAGGTGCGTCTGACGATCTGAAATCCTATGCTCTTGTATGGCTCCTCCACCTGGTGGCTGATGTACATCAACCGTTGCACGCCACTACTCGGTTTACTCAGAAGCAGCCCAACGGGGATCGAGGAGGCAATGATGTTAAGGTATGCACGGCAACAGGCTGTGGGGGCAAACTGCACCGGTTTTGGGACGACCTGCTGGGAACAAGTGAAGATTACAAGGCGGCGATCGATAAAGCCAAGGCACTAGAGCCTGCTGAGACGAAACTTGCCGGTATCTCTGACGAAGCCATCTGGATTGAGGAAAGTGTCCTAGCTGCAAAGCAGACCGCGTATGCCACACCAATTGGTCCTGAGGAAGGACCTTACGATCTCACCGACACATACAAGGCGGCGGCACGGGAAGTGGCCGAGCGCCGAATCGCACTGGCCGGCATCCGTCTAGCGAATCTTCTCAATGACGCTCTGAATGGAGTCACCGTCCCAAACCAACCTCACCACTAGACCACGACCATTTATTTTTGAAACCGTGTCAATGAGATAGGTTTTTGGACACCAACGTGGAAACCAATTGGGTGGTTAACTGACCTGCGTTTTGTTAGTTTGCTGTCGATGTGCGACCGCAGCCTCGACCCGAATGTCAAAATTGGGCTGTCGGTATCCGTGGCTAGTCGTTCGCTGCTTGTAGACCGTCAGTGAACTAGGAAATTGTCCGCTTCAAGCAATGAAATCGGGTGCCTACGAAGTAATGATAACCGCGAAGGCTCGAAAGCCATCGTGTTTATCTCATAGATCCATTCTGGATCATCGAATGGATTCGGCCGGCGAACCAGCTTTATTGGATCGGGAATAAACATCCGAAGAATATAACAACCGAATGCATCCAAATGTTGGCAACTCAAGTCACATCCAAATTGTCTCATGCTTCGCCCCTGCGCATGTGGGCCCACTGCGTCATGTCTCGCTTTTTCTTGCGTCCGGCGCGTAAGCGAATCCGTCGACCCCGATAGGTCGTAGGGGCGCCGCTCCGTTCGAGTCTTCGCACAATCTGTGCGAGGCCCGTCGCCACGAGCCCGGCGAGCGACAGACGGCCTTTACTGGCTGCTACTAAACCTTTTGCCCGTCCCATCAATTCGGTGTCGACAGTAAAGGTGTGTCGAGTCTTCATGGGTTTACCTTATCCTCCTTGCTGGTGAGTTCTTGCATTCTGGCGTCGTGGTGTTATTCGTTCGATGCCACCTTGGGATATCCGTTCCGCGGCCTGGTGTCTGCTGCCTGAAGGAAGGTCTAACGAGGCTGGGGAAGTCTGGTTTTTCGATAGACCCAAGGCGGGATAGGATTAGGATCGGCCCATAGTCCAAGGCCTGACCCTCGTGCCCTTCGTTCCAACTCTTCTAAGATCACATTCCCAGGCGCGTACTTCCGATACCACCAGCACCAGCCGTCTTTGACCAGCATGTGATTGACGTTGGTTCCATCCGGCAGAAGCACATCAGCGATCGTCCGGCCGTATTTGTCCTTTCCGAAGGTTTGCAGCCTGACTTCCTTACCAAAGACAAAGGCTGACGTGGCTTGCTTGGCCTTCTTCCCATAGGCTTGGGCCTTCTCTGGACAGTCGATCCCGTTCAGCCGAACGCGTTCGGCATGACCATCATGAAGCACTTCAATCGTGTCACCGTCCAGCACACCAACCACCTTCCCAGTAAAGTCGGCGCCGAATGCCAGAGCGGCCTGTAAAAGGATGCACCCGACAAGAAACTGGACCATGCGCAGGTTCATTCTCTTAGATTGACCTCCCAAGTCCCTTGCGCACCCCGCTCCCACTCCCGAACCCACATTTTGATCGTCTCGTACTTGGCGGTTGTGCTGCGCGTCATCTCACCGACGGACTTCCCGTTCTTCCAAAGACGAAAGCATTCCTCCTTGGACTTGTCGCCTTGCGGCATGACTCCTCCACGACCTACTTCTGCTTGGCGACGACCTGGTCTTTGATCTTGTCGTATGTGGCCTGCGGAATGATTTTCTTCTGGACCAGCTCGTCCTTGCGCTTGTACGGGCGGCCTTTGATGATTTTCTCGGAGTATGCTTCGCCAATGCCTGGCAAGGCCTTGAGTTGGTCCGCAGTGGCAGTATTGATGTCGAGGAGTTCGGCTTTTTCTGCCGCGAAGACTGATGGAATCGTCCAGTGTTGGCCCAGGGATGAACCAAAAGGAGGTTCCGTCAACAACCCAACCACCAGAAGGCTTGCACACATTACCCCGCCGAGAAGGCCCAGCATTCGCGTGAACATCTGTCCCCTCCTTATATGAGCTGACCCAGAAACGGGTACGGAGGATAGCTTAGTCTGTAGGACCGCACAAGTCGCGAGAAACAATGGCTGATTTCCGCTGAAACTTTTCCAGCCGGGCCTGGCCCTTGACAGACTGCCTTCGAAGATGTATCCATTGGATACATGACCCCAGCCGAACTGAAACAAGCCCGGACAGCCCTCGGACTGACGCAACAGCAACTGGCCGACGAGTTGCGGCTCAAGCGCCTGGCCGTCACCAGGTATGAGGGAGGGGCCCGCCGCATTCCTGGTCTCGTGGACGTAGCGATCAGACTGCTCACCACTCCGACACGGATTCCCCTGGTCGGCACAGTTGCCGCCGGCGATCCCCTAGAAGTGTTTCCCCAAACGGACGTGGAGATGGTGGAGGTTCCGCACAGCATGGTGGGGCGTGGTGAGACCTTCGCTTTTCGTGTGAAGGGGGAATCGATGCGAGACGAAGGGGTTCTCCCGGGTGACGTCGTCGTGTACCAGAAACAGAGCACGGCACGGAACGGGCAGACTGTCATTGCCCTCGTGAATGGGGAAGCCACGGTCAAGATGTACTTCCGAAAGGGCGGGGGCGTGGAACTCCGTCCCGCCAACGTGAGCATGCAACCCATTGTCGTGAAGGAAACCGATGCCTTCCACATTGAGGGCGTCGTGGTGGGGGTCCTCCGTCATTTGCGGAAGTAGGTGTGCCATCGAACAGCCTGAGTCCGCACCATGGACTGCCAGATTATCTGCTTTGCGATCCCGTCGTTTGAGCTCGCGCTCGTTCGTCTGAACGACCCCACCATCCGTACGCGTCCTCTCGCCCTAGCCCCTTTCAATACCCCGCGTGCCCTGCTCCATGATGTCTCGCCCGAAGCCAAACAGGATGGTCTCCATATCGGCATGCCCCTGGAGCATGCTCGTCGCTTGTGTCCATCACTGCATGTGCTTTCGCCCAACCCGTCTCGAGTCCGTAGTGCAGACCAATCGCTCATGAACGTCGTCGCTCACTATGCGCCCGTGTGGGAACCCTCTCAGCCGGGGTCCTTCGTGATGGATGTGACAGGCACCGCCAGGCTGTTCGGGCCGGCCTGTGATGTCGCCGCAAAGGTGCAGCAGGAAATCTTCGACCGGTATCATCTCGATGGCTTGGCCGGTGTGGGGTGCAACAAACTTGTGGCGCAGACGGCCGCGACATTGATCGAGCCGTCAGAACTCTACGATGTCCGGCCTGGGTCCGAGCAGGTCTTCATGTCTCCGCTCTCCGTGCGAGCCTTGCCAGGCCTGCAGCGGCCGTGTATGCGAAAGGTGCTCGAACGGCTCGATGATCTCAACCTCCGTACCTTGGGTGAAGTCGCGGAGAGTCCGCTCGATGCGCTAGAGCTGGCGTTTGGCGATTATGCCGGTCAACTCTCTCGATGGGCACAGGGCATTGACCATCTGCCTGTGCTGCCTCCGGCGAGTCGGCCTCGCCTCGAAGAGACGGTGCTGCTAGAGCCGGATGAAATCGATGATCCCGTCTTGATGGGACGGCTGTTGGACATGCTCCAACGGCTCTGCCGGACGCTGCGGAGTCAGCGGCGTGTGTGCGGGAGTCTGTCCCTCACCATCCGCTACAGCGATCAGCTCGAAGTCACAAAGCAGGAGCGTGTGAGCCGAGAGACCTGTTGGGAATGTGATCTCTCGCCGATCGTCTCAGCCCTCTTTCGGAAGTGCGTGCGTCGCCGAATTCGGTTCCGAGCCATGACGCTGAGCATGACCGGCCTGACGACCTATGCCGAACAAGTCTCCCTCTTCGACGACCGGCCACTGGATGAGCAGCGCAGACATGACCGAGCAAAGAAGCTGGCTGTCGCCCTCGACACGCTGCATGCACGGTTTGGAGACCACGCCATCCAGTACGGGAGGAGTCATTGAATGCGAGCCGCCTTCGTGCACTTGCACACCCATTCCTCGTATTCCCCGATGCAGGGCGTACCCGCACTGGAAAAGCTCTGCGAAGCAGTACGTGCACAAGGCCAGGATACGTTGGCTCTGACAGATACGAACGGGCTGTACGGAGCCATTCGGTTCCTCGAGGTTGCGCGGGATGCAGGCCTCAAACCCATCTTGGGCGCGGAACTGGTTCACGAGGCGCGCCGGGCGGTGCTGCTCGCGAGGACTCCGATCGGCTACGCCAACCTGTGCCGGATCCTCTCGGCTCGCCACTGTGATGAGGCCTTCGACTTCATCGGCACGGTCGCTCGGCATCGAACCGGCTTGGTGATCCTGTCGGATGATCCTACAGCGCTGACGGCTTGGGGTGAGGACTCACGGGCAGATCTCTACGTGGAACTGTCTCCAGGGTCAGCGATGCACGAAGCCGTGATGTTCAGTCGAGAGCGGAGACTTCCGCCCGTAGCAACCACGCGAGCCTTATTTCTCCGTCCAGCGGACTACCAAGCGCATCGGCTGTTGCGAGCCATTGCGGAGAACACCACGCTCTCTCGCCTCAGCGTCGATCAATGCGGTGTGTCATCACAGTGGCTTATGCCAGAGACCACGCTCGCTAGGTATGTTCCCAATGTCCCAGAGGCGTTGACCAACACGTGCCGCATAGCGCGGGAGTGCTACACCGAATGGGATTTCAAAGAGACGATCTTTCCTTCCTTCCGTCAGCTGTCCGCAGGGGCAGCCTTTGAGACGCTGAGACGAAAGACGTACGAGGGTGCGCGCTGGCGCTATGGCAAGGTGTCGCAGGATGTGAAGCAGCGCATCGAACGGGAACTGACGGTGATCCGCGACAAGGGCTATGCGGAGTACTTCCTCGTGGTCGATGAGATTGTCAGGCAAGCGCCCCGGACCTGCGGTCGAGGCTCGGCGGCAGCGTCAATTGTCTCCTATTGTCTGGGGATCACCCACATTGATCCCATTCGACACAATCTCATGTTCGAGCGCTTTCTGAACCCCGGCCGTCACGATCCACCCGACATCGACATCGATTTCCCGTGGGATGAGCGACCGAAGATTCTGGAATGGGTCTTTACCCATTATGGTCAACATCACGCCGCAATGGTCGCCAATCAGAACACGCTGGCGACTCGTGCCGCGCTGCGAGAGATTGCGAAAGTCTACGGGATTCCCGCCAGAGAGATCGGCAAGGCTCTCAACCTTCTTCAGCGACGTGCGGACTTCGTGGACGCGGTGCCTGGGATGACCGTGAAGAGCTGGGCCACTGATGTGTGCAGAGCACTCTCGCTCAGAGAGCCTTGGCCGGAGATTCTGTTCTGGTCTGTCCAGCTTCAGGGGCACTTCCGCAACCTGGGCCTCCATCCTGGAGGGGTGGTGCTGGTACCTGACGAGATTCGGCGGTATGTGCCGGTGGAAATCTCCGCCTCCGGCTGGCCAGTGATCCAGTGGGAAAAGGATCAGACAGAAGACGCTGGGCTTGTGAAGATTGATCTCCTCGGCAATCGGTCTCTGGCCGTGATCCGTGATGCGCTCGCGGCCGTCACACGAAACACCGGCCTCACTATCGATTATGCCACATGGGACCCGATCAGCGATCCCGCGACGAATGAGCTGATCCGGCGAGGCGACACGATGGGATGCTTCTACGTCGAATCCCCAGCGACACGGTTGCTGCTCAAGAAGCTCTGGGCGGGCATGCCGTCTGCCAGACGAGCCGTGGCCGATGTCTTCGAGTATCTTGTCATTGTGTCCTCGCTGATTCGTCCTGCGGCCAATACCTTCACAGAGGAGTTCGTGCGTCGAGCTCACGGCGAACGGTATTGCTCTCCGCATCCGCTGCTTGATGAAGTGCTTGCCGAAACACACGGCATCATGGTGTACCAAGAGGATGTGATGAAGGTCGCTGTAGCTCTTGGTGGATTCTCCGTCGAAGACGGCGATCAGCTTCGGAAGGTGCTGAGCAAGAAGCACAAGGCCAAGCAGCTCCGGGATTACCAGCGCCAATTCTATGAAGGAGCAGGAGCCCGTGGGGTCGAGCGCCCTGTCATCGATGCGATCTGGGCCATGATCATGAGCTTTGCCGGTTATAGCTTCTGTAAGCCTCACTCAGCCAGCTACGCGCAAGTGAGTTTCAAATCTGCCTACCTGAGAGCCCATTATCCGGCTGAGTTTATTGCCGCTGTCGTGAGCAACGAAGGCGGATACTACTCGGCCTTTGCCTATTTGTCTGAGGGCCGACGGATGGGACTCACAATCCTTCCACCCGACATCAACGCCAGCGAGTGGGCCTACACGGGATCTGGCACAACGGTTCGTATTGGCCTCATGCAGATCAAGTCTCTGCAAGAAGCCCTTGCCAACCGGATTGTCACCGAGCGACGAACACACGGCGCGTACCGTTCGCTGCGTGACTTTCTGGATCGTGTGAAGCCAGAGATTGCTCAAGCGAAGCTCTTGATCAAGGCAGGCTGTTTCGACTCGATCGCAGGAGAGCTGACTCGACCGGCGCTCATGTGGAGACTGTTCGCAGCCCAAGCGCCCAACCCTTATGGCTACCTCCCGATACGACCTGAGTATTCATTCCAGAAGAAGCTCGCCCATGAGCTGGCGTTATTCGGTTTCCCGCTGAGCTGTCATCCCCTGGACCTGTTCAAGGAGCAACTGGCTCGCCTTCCGCATGTGTCCGCCATGGACCTGGCTGGGCATGTGGGGAGAGAGGTCACGGTCATCGGTTGGCTCATCACCGAAAAGATCATCTCCACCAAGAAAGGTGAGCCAATGGAGTTCATCACCTTGGAGGATCAGACAGGCCTCTACGATGCCGCAGTGTTTCCGAACACCTATCGCCGGTGCTGCCATCTGCTCGCAACGAATCAGGCGTATGTGGTGACGGGACTGGTCGAGGAGCAGTTTTCGGTGGTGACCTTGACGGTCAAGGACCTGCGGCTGTTATCCACTTGTGACCGAGCGGCTGAGTTCGATCCCATTGAGGAAGTCGTTGTGTAGCCGTACACTTCAGGCCATGTCACTCTCACCACTCATTCGATTTGGCACCTCGACTTGGACCTATGAAGGGTGGCAAGGCCAGGTCTACCACAAGCCGTACGCCAAGAGCGCGTTCGCACGAGAGTCTCTGGGCGAGTATTGCCAATATCTCTACAACGGGGAACCGCTGTTTCGCACTGTTGGCAATGATTCGACCTTCTATCGGCCCCCGACGGCCAATCAGCTCCGTCGCTATCTCAACCAGATTCCAGAAGACTTCGAGATGTGCTGCAAGGTGTGGGAAGAGATCACGATTCCAAGTTATGCGCGACAGGAGCGCTATGGAACAAAGGCAGGCCAGCCCAATCCTCGGTTCCTCGATGCGACGCTGTTTAAAGAGCTGGTGCTCGCGCCGTACCGGGATGCGAAGTTCGAACCGCATGCGGGGCCGTTTCTCTTTGAGTTCCAACGGCACGGGATGTCAGCCGAGGAGTTTGTCGGGAAGCTCGACAGTTTCTTCGGACAGCTTCCCAAAGACTTTCGCTATGCCGTCGAGATCCGGAATGCCGGCTTGCTTGGTCCCGAGTACCACAAGCTTCTCGAGACGCACGGCGTCTCACATGTCTATAACCATTGGAGCTACATGCCGCC
>DATFDJ010000078.1:0-19482 GCA_035252115.1 Nitrospira sp.
TTCAACACCTCGATCCGTAGTGTTGCATCCCCCTCTCCCCCTCTGGGGAGAGGAGATGGTGAGGGGGACTTCGTTCCTTCGACAAGCATGACGGTTGTTGCTCCGGCCAATCGATTCCTTGTGCTGCTCATCGGGCTGCTCATATGCGCCGGCTGCGACCGTGGCCCCAGCACGGAAGGCCGTCCTTCCTCCACGCCTTCAGGCACGAAACCTTCCATCACGACGCCCTTGCCATATGGAACCGGCGCCTGGCAACTCCGGCGTCATACCGAGCTCAACGCGATCGCTCGACGCGGCGACATCGATCTCGTCTTTCTGGGCGACTCGATTACGCAGCGATGGAGCGAGGCCGGCCGAGAGGTGTGGCGCTCATATTACGGGAAGCGCAAGGCCGCCAATTTCGGAATGGACGCCGACCGCACTCAGCATGTGCTCTGGCGAATCGAACACGGAAATTTCGACGGCATCCATCCCAAGGCCATTGTCGTGTTGATCGGCGACAATAATTCCATCGACGGCAACACGCCGCAAGAGATCGCCGACGGAGTCATGGCCCTCGTGCAAAAACTCCGCGAGAAGGTTCCCGAGAGCAAGATTCTTCTCCTCGCGATCTTTCCATCCGGCGAACGGCCCGACGACCACTCGCGAGTGAGAGCGACGGCAGCCAATACGATCTTTCAGAGCGTCGCTGATGGGAAAATGATCCGCTATCTCGACATCGGGAACCGGTTCACGAATCCGGACGGCACGATCTCCAGAGTGATCATGCCGGACTTTGACCACCTGAGCGGAGACGGATATCTGTTGTGGGCCGAGGCCATCGAGCCGGTGGTGAAAGACTTGCTGGGGGAGCGGTGACCCCGAAATCGAACGCGAGAACGAAGCTGCCGGACTTTTTCAATATCCTATTGGTGATTGACCGCGTGTCTGCCGGCAAGTTCGAGATGCAGATTCGCCTGACGGTCCTGTTCGCGCGCAGCATCTTCGTAAAACTGAACCAAGATTTTCGCGCCGGACACCCAATCCGACTCGCGCCCGAAGACCTGCTCGTAGACGAGCACCCGGTTGGCCTGTTCTTCGGCTTTCTGTCGCGACAGCATCGCTTCCCTGGTGTAGTAGGAAGCGATTTTCAAATGATCGGCGTTGGGGTCCATGGATTCGGTATCGAGAGGGGCAGGAAGGCCTCGACTGCACCCACTCATCAGCAGGAGGCCGACACAGAGCAGCACGGCTGTCATTCGCATCGCACGGACCCTTTCTCCGAGGTGCATTATCACACCGGCGGTTCTTGCCAATCAACCATGGCCTCGAGCGGCGCCTTGTCGGTTCCATGACAAACCGTCGTGAATAAGGTGGGCTAGCTCCCCGCTCCAAAGTCGAGCTACAATACTCTTGACGGTCTTGGCTCCTTGCTTCAACGGACTGAGACACATGAAACGCGCGCTCTTCTATTTCGTGCTCCTTCTTCATCTGGAAGGGTGCGGCGTTCTGTACCCCTACGTCTACGACGCCCAGACTTTGCAGGATCGGTTGACCGTCTCCATGCCGAAGGACGAAGTGTTGAAGCGATTGGGACGGCCGGACCGTGTGGTTCGAGCGGATGGGCAGCAACTGATCTGGGAGTATCGACTCTATCCACGTGGAGAGTGGGCCGCCTATCTCATCCACTGTCCGTTTTTTCCCAACTGCTATTTTCCGGCCGAAGCGGGCAACCCCTATTACTTGGTGCTCCAAGACAACCAACTGTGTATGTGGGGAACACCCGACGTCGTACGCCCGCTCGTCGGAATCGTGTGCGGAGCCGATGGATCCGGTCCGCGCGGCCTCCGAGTCTCGACTGTCCCGGTCTTTATGCCTCCGCGCATCGCCCCTCTTCCTCAACGGCTCGCCGTCGTTCCGGCCGACGGACGGTTCGACAGCGAGATTAACTCCTGGCTCGATCTGACCTTGAATTTCCTGCGCACCCGCCATCGCGACTTGGTCCTGGTCGAGCGGGAGGAGCTCCGTACGGTCCTCGATGAGGTCGACATGCAGTACGGCGGACAGGTCGATGACGAGACGACGATC
The DNA here is from genome assembly GCA_035252115.1 of Nitrospira sp. Taxonomy (GTDB): domain Bacteria; phylum Nitrospirota; class Nitrospiria; order Nitrospirales; family Nitrospiraceae; genus Nitrospira_C. The sequence continues at coordinate 2,068 of DATFDJ010000078.1, forward strand.
CGCGTGGGCCAGCTCGTCGGCGCAGACAGTCTTCTAACCTACCGGGTGGTGCTGTCGGAGACCGATCCGAAGGCCGTGGCCTTGGAACTCCGACTCCTCAAGGTGGAAAGCGGGACCACAGTGTTTCGGCAAATGGTCTCGGCAAATCAGATGTGGTCGGATGCAACGCCCACGGCGACCGCGCGACAGATCAAGGCGAACCCGTTGCCGCGCCGTCGCGTGCTGAAAGACGCGGCCGCCTATGGATTGGCCGCGCTGGCGGCTGCCTTCGGCGATAACCCTCTCGGTGTCGTGTCGGATTACGCCTGGTCAGGAGATGGAATCAAGGTGATGGACGTGCTGCAAGGCGGACCAGCCTTCCGCTCAGGTCTTCAACCGGGCGATCAAATTCTCAACTGCAACGGACGACCTGTCGGAAGCTGGTCCGATCCCCTGGCGCTCCCGGCGCGTTTGTCCGTCAAGCGCGACGGAGCGCCGCTCGATGTGTATGTCGAATAATGAAAGACCTGCCCGTCGCTTAGCCGTGCTGTAAGATGCCCCGCTCCACCTGACACGTTGCCGCCTTGTCGGCGCCTTCCTCTCCAATACCGACCATGCCTTGTTCTTCCTTGACGACGTAGACGCGATCGGCTTGGCTCCGTAATCGCTCCCAGTAGGGATTGTTCGATGGAGCCAGTGTCGCCGGAGAGGGACAGAGACAGAGGAGCACCGCTCCGCCCTGCGCCTTGAGGCGTATCAGCGCCTCCGTCATACGAGTGAACAACCACGCGGCTTCTTGATCGGGAGTGATCCGGTCATAAATCGTCTCGAAGAGGCCCGAGACAACGGCCAGCCTGGCCCCATAGCGATGCAGCGCTCCGCTGAGACAATCGGACACGAGTCGATCCGTTTGTCGTACGGAGTAGGCACGAGCGACATGGATCATGGGCAACACTTTGCGTGGGTGCTGGCGTTGAGCCCGAGCCAAGCGCCCGACGAAGAACGGATCAAACGTACTCGTTGCATCGAGATAAATGACCGGTTCGCCGCTCAGGACCCGTTCCACGACCGAGTAGAGTCCAAGACGAATGAGCAGCGGATGTCCATGGACCACGATGAGGCGGTCATCATGATGAAGGGGAATACGCGCGCGACGGAGCGCCGCAATCCAGTCTCGCTCCGTCCGACGACGAGACGGCCGCCGCGACTCCTCTCTGCGGAGGTTTGGAAATAGAAGGCAGGAATTGTTTGCCATTGCGCTCATACGATCCCTCTCTTAGCCCAATTATTCATGATGGTTCATGACGAAGCCGCCCAGACTAACCGCAACATCCGCCGCCGAACGCTTGCCGTTGCCGCTGGGCATGCCAACAGGCTTCGCAGAGTTCTACGATCGAATGCGTCATAGAGTCCTGACAGACCTTACGGTGAGAAACGATGCTCCCACAGTCCGAGCATGGTCCGGCTTGTACCTCAATTTCCGGTAATTGACCCAGCATGATGCACCACCTTGGTATTCGGACGTATGCGCCTGTTGCACACGGAAGACATGAACTCACGTTCCTGTCGCGCATGCACGAGATTCTTCCACAGCCGTTCTCTGAGCGAGGCTCCTTTCGTCTGCTGCAATTCCCATTGCACCTCGCGTAATCGGCCGGTGAGCGTGTCGATGGTCCGCTCGAGCTCGCCCAAGCGCTCTATCGTTCTCTGTCTTTCCGACATCATCATGATCGACTCCTTTCTCGTATCATCCTGCACAATGTCGAATCACTCCAATCACAAGACCTTCGATGCGGAAGGCATCGGACGGTTGAACGACGATCGGCTGCATCGCCGCATTGGCCGGATGCAGCTCGATATGCGTCGGCTTTTTGAAATACATTTTGATCGTGGCTTCGTGATTGACCATCGCGACCACGGTTTGTCCGTTCCGAGCCGTCTCCTGCTTGTGCACGATGACGAGATCGCCCGGAAGGATTCCCTCCTCTTTCATGGATTCGCCTTTCACGCGCAGCGCGAAAGCGTTTCCACCCCGCAACATGCTTGGAGGCACATCGATCAATTCAGATTGCTGGACCGGTTCAATCGGTGAGCCGGCTGCCACGATGCCCGCCATCGGGATCTGAGAGGATCGCGTCAATTGTTCGATCGCGACTTTGACCATGCCCGGGATGCGCCGCATGCCCGCTTCATAACGCGCCACCGAGACGCGCGTGGTGTGTAACGCATCGGCCAATTGTTGCTGTGTGAGCCCCAGTTGCTCTCTGATGTGTTTGAGATCGGTTGGTCTCATGATGTAGCCAATGGTTACATACAGGCCGTTCCTCTGTCAAGTCCTCCTTTTGGTCTCCTTATATATGGAGAGAAACCGCACAAGGGACCGTACACTGTGCATAACTTTTTACAAATGACAGCGCCAGTCAAGGCGTGACGGCGACGTCTCACGGAAACTCCGCTGCCAGTCAGCACATAACCATTTGTCCACTTTTTTCTTGGAGAACCACTAGATATGGGGGCTCTCTTCCTTTCTTACCCAATGCTCAAAAAATAGGCAATCAGGTCTCGCGAGTGAAGAAACGCCCTGCTTTTTCTTCGGCAGCCACCATTATCAACAAGGTTATCCACAAAAGCTGGGGAGAGGATTACGAGGCATTAATATACTACACTCATCAGGTAAGAATACTGGGGATAATTGATGAAAACTGGTAGCGGACTACTTCTTGTGAGAGGGGTCCGGAGAGCCTTGCGGGAATTAGTCGAAGGGTTCTTGCCTATCCACTTCAAGATGAATCTGAGCAGGAAGGATGGAGGTGCGGCCACGGAGCATGCGGATTGCTCTGATCAACAGTCGAAGCTGATGGGGTTCATATTCACCAGGCGAGTACCAGTTCGCCTGGCAATTGGGACAGGTGGCTGGGATGTCGTTCTGATGTCCTTCTGTGGACAGAAGGGCGGAAGATCCGCACGCACAGGTGAGGCGGATGCTGCGAATGTCCTGGAAGTCGGCGAACAGAGTTGTTTTCAGTGGCATATCGCTCGGAGGACGCTCCCGCCTATCGCGACCATTCACGAGCCTACACGTGATGAGGGCCATTACCGTTTCCGTAATTTCTTCTGAGTCTTAGATGGAAGCGAGGATTTCGGTACCGCCACGATCTGCCCGAGCGCAGCCTTGAATTGCTCAAACGGCGTTTGCTTCGCGTGCTCGGTTACGATAGGCTGCGCTGCTTTCTTCGGCATCGTTCTCTCTGTGCCGGGTGTTCTCTGGCAAGAACGCCCAGCGCAAGCTGTACCCTAGCACGGTTAGAGACCGATGTCTAACGCATCTCATACCAGCGAAGAATCTTATTGCCCAGTTCGACATCTGGCCATGTCCGTCAGGCCATCGAACTCGTGGGAAGGATTACTTCTAGGAATGTTTACGGCCTACTTTGACGCCAGTGGGCAAGAGCATGAACATCCATACATGGTTGTGGCGGGGTTTGTATCAAGTGCGAAAGATTGGTGTGACTTTTCCGAGGAGTGGAAGACAACTCTTGATCGCTATGACCTGAAAACATTTCATGCGGTGGATTGCCAGAACTGTGAGGGTGAATTTAGAACATGGAAGGGACAAGAGAAGAGGAGAATAGGATTGTGGTGTGATCTGTTGGATTTAATCAAGAAATTTACGTTCCAAAAGTTTGGTATTGGCATTGTTATAGATGACTGGAGGACCTCATTTTCTCAGGAAAGGAAAAGGCAATTGAAGGTCAATGCCTATGTACTTTGTGCCATGGCCAGTGCAGAGCGAGTGTCATTATGGGCCAGGCGGCAGGGGATAAAGACACCGATTGAATATGTTTATGAGTCTGGCGATCTAGGAAGCGGGTTATTAAAAGAGCATTTCGATGAACAAGGATACCCCACGCCATCATTTAAGTACAAAGAGGATCGTCTCGTTCGTGGAACCCATTACCCAGGTACCGTTCCGCTTCAGGCCGCTGATTTCCTTGCGTATGAAATATTTCTGACGAAAAAGATATTCAGAAAGAAAGGAAATCCGTCTCTAAGTCGTCCTATGCGACAATTTACAGATATGCCAGAAGCTGTAAAGATTTTTTCAGGATCTGATTTAAAAAATCTTGAAAAGCACTTTGAGTATCCCAAGAAGGTTCGTGGTGTATGGAGAGTTTCTCTATGATTGTCGGCTCCCTCTCCCCTGCCGTCTATAATCATCCGATTTACCTTTAGTTCCACGTCGTTTGACCGATCAATGACTTATATTCCACCCGCTTCCCTTGGATCTGGGAGAGGGCCGACATAAAGCGGCCTTGATCATTATCCTTCCGAGTATTGAACCGGAAGGACTGTTCATCCAGATACCGGAACAAGTGGAACGGCTCCACGCTCACATAGGTGCCTTTGATTCCTCGCTTCAAGAGGCTCCAGAAGTTTTCAATGCTGTTGGTATGGACATTCCCTTCCACGTATTTTTCAGCATGATTGATGACCTTATGCGCGTAATCTTGGCCGAACTGCACATAGGCATTCGCATCATCGCTGAATAGATTGGCTCCCTGCACCACATGCTCACGCACGGCTTGATCGATCAGCTTCTTGGAGGCACGATTCAAGACCGCAGTTCGGACTTCGCCCTTCCGCTCTAGCATGCCGATCACGACCGCCTTACGGAAGGACCCTTCATTGCGCAGCATCTTCATGCGCTTGTCGTGGTGCATGTTCCGCGCATTGCCGCCGATATATGTTTCGTCCACTTCGACGTTGCCCATGAGCTTCCGATCGATCGATCCCTTCTGCAAGGCGAGCCGAATGCGGTGCATCATGAACCACGCGGTTTTTTGAGTCACCTTCAAGGCGCGATGAATTTCATAACTGCTCACGCCATTCTTCGCGCTCACAATCATCCAGAGCGCACAAAACCATTTATCAAGCCCAATGGGGCTATCCTCGAAAATCGTTCCGACCTTCGCACTGTATTGCTTGCGACAGCTTTTGCATTGCCAGAGCGAACGGGATTTCAAAAATCCATGTTCGTTCGATCCGCAGCGTGGACACACGGGACCGTGCGGCCAGCGCATCGCCGACAGCAGATCCAAGCACCGCTGAGGATCAGCAAAGTATTTGATGGCTTCTTGGAGAGTGGCGGGAAGTGACTGGCTCATGGCGTCCTCCGTTATCTGTTGGCCGGAGTATAGCCATTCTGGTATGATGAGTCAAGTATATTAATGCCGATTACGAGGCATTAATCTACGTGCCGTCAGCACGTAACACTACGAGACATCAGTGTCTTTAGACCAGGTAGTGACCTGTCGCTGGCAGGCGTGCCGAGCTACCATCAACGACACCTTGGCAGGCTTGGCCCGGACGGTTGCCGCCATACAGACTATTCCGTACAATGGCGCGCCGACCCACGACGGAGCCTGCCGTGCAAAGAATTGTGCCGCTCTTGCTCAGTTCATCCCTCTTTGCCGGTTGCGCTTCGAACGTCGTCGATACCGATCTTCTGGTCAGCAATACCTTCTTTCTCCCGCCGACCGTCGCCAACACGGTCTTCATTCAAAGCCGGAACGCGTCGGACAATCAGCAAGTCACCTTGTCGGATTTGGAACAACGCTTGATCGGCAAGGGATATCAAGTCGTGAAAGATCATCAGACGGCGCAATATCTCGTATTCACCAACATCGTGTATTGCAATCAGACGAAGCCAGACCTCCCGGTCGAGGTCATCGTCTCCAGCGGGTATGGCTCGGGAATCGGCGGCAGCATCATGTCCGGACTCGGCAGCTTGGCCGGGATGGCGGGTTCGGTGGCTGCACTCCATCCGGCAGGGGCCGCCGGAGGCGCCATCGCCAAAGGTGCGACGAGCATGCTTTCACAAGGCACGAGCAGCTTGTTCGGCCGCGGCGGTGGGATGGGAGGCGGTCCTTCCGTAGAATTCAAACATCCGGAGGGACTGGTGTACGCCTGTGTCGCTGATGTCCAGATCATCGATCGCAGCAGGACCGGCGATCTTCCAACGATGACTGCGGCACCGGGGACTCCCCCTCCACCGGGCATCTATCAAACGCGGATCGGCGCGAGCGTGTATCAACGGAAGGTCGATATGGAGGAAGCCACTCCCATGGTGCATCAGCGATTGTCTGCCGCCGTGGCGGGTTACTTCTGAGTCGAAGAGCTTCCATGAGCCTGATGAGATCGCATGTTGCCTTCTTCGCCCTGCTATTGACGGCCACCGGCTGCTCGAACATCGTCCGGTCCGGCCTGTTGAACAGTAACTCCGTCATCATGCCCCCGGGCATGGAACGCACAATTTACGTGCGCACCGGCAATCTGTCCGAAAACCAGCAAGTCTCGCTGAGCGGCATTACGGCCCAGTTGAATGGCAAGGGCTATCACATCGTCACCGATCCGACTCAGGCTCATTATTGGCTGCAGGCCCACATCATCTATTGCCACAAAGCCAAGCAGGGCGTCACGCCGGAGCAGGTGGCTCAAACAGGTTTCGGAGCCGGTATCGGAAGCGGCGGGACCGCCTTGCCTTCCGCGAATTCATTCATGTTCGCCGGAGGCGGCGGGCAGATGCAGATGCCTGACATGAATGCCATGATGGCCATGGCGATGTCTATGAGCGGAATGGGCGGGATGAAACAGCCGACGCCGGAAGGCGTGCTGTATCTGTGCGTGGCCGATGTATTGGTGACCGAACAGGCTGCCAAGGGAGCACCCGCACAAGCGGTGTCAGCATCAGAGAGCCGCGCCGCAACCTATACCATGCGATCCGTCGGGCATGTCATTCAGAAGGAACTCAACATCCCGGAGGCCACGCCGATCATTCAGAACAAGCTGACGACCGGTATCTCAGGATTGTTTTAACAGCCGCTCGTATCTCGTCGTTCGTCTCCCGCTCGGGAGTTTCGAGTTTCGTGTTTCGCGTTTCGTCTCCAGATCACTTGAAACTCGTAACTCGAAACCAGAAACTGATCCATGTTTCACGCTTCACGAGAGACGCTCCACGGCTCTTCGCTCACGAAGAGCGCGGCACCAAATGCACCGACCCCGCTTTGACGGCCGCCCTCACGGTAGATCCGATTTCCAACTTCAAGTCGACGAGCGCTGATCTTGTCACCAACGCGGTCAAAAGAAACCCGCAGTCGACCGTGACCTTGGCCAGGGCTCCGATGGAGACAATGCCGCACACCCGACCCACGACATGGTTTCGCGCGCTGGTCGCGCCTGCTTCCGCCGGTTCCAGCGTGACGTCCTCGGCCCTGATACAGACAAATACGGAAGGACCGAGATCGCTTGGCGACACGGCGGTCAGCGACACGCCGGCAACCTGCACAGTCGCCAGGTCGTCGTGCGTGTCGACGATCACGCCTTGGAGAACCATTTCGACCCCGACCACTCGCGCGACATCCGCATTCGCAGGACGGCTGAACACGTCCTGCGGCGTGCCGGTCTGGAGGACACGTCCGCCGTCGACGACGGCGATGTGATCTCCGAGCGTCAGCGCTTCCGTCCAATCGTGCGTCACGACGACGCACGGAATGGCGAGGCCTCTGAGCAGCGTGCGAAGTTCGCTGCACAATGCCGTTCTCGTCGGCGCGTCCAGCGCCGACAACGGCTCGTCCAGCAGGAGCAACTGCGGCCGCCTGGCGATGGCTCGCGCGAGGGCCACACGCTGCTGCTGCCCGCCGGACAATTGGGCCGGCCGTCGTTGTGACAGCTCTTCGATTTCCAAGAGGCGAAGCACCTCCTTCACCCGCACCGATCGCTCCGTCGCCGATAACGCAGTGAGTCCATAGGCCACATTGCCTTCCACAGTGTAATTGGGAAAGAGGGCATAGTCTTGCGACATGTAGCCCAGCCCCCGATGCTGCGGCGGGATCGCGAGGCCCTTGACCGTATTGAGCCAGCACCGGCCGTTGAAGACAATCGTCCCCTCCTCCGGCTGTTCGAGCCCGGCCAGACAGCGGAGGATCGTCGTTTTGCCTGAGCCGGACGGCCCGAACAGGATCGTCACCGACGGAGGATCCATCGGCAGTTGCAGTTTCGCTGCGATCGTGATGGAGTTCGAGAATGACTTGCGGATTGCGATGGCTATCTCTGCGGCCATACCGACCAGACGCGCCGGTTTACGGCGTAGACCAGCACCAACACGAGGTAGGAAATTACGAGAAGGAAGCCCGCGGTTTTTGCAGCCCCGGCGTAGTTGAGGGCCTGCACCTCGTCGTAAATATCGATCGAGACGGTGCGGGTGACGCCTTCAATATTGCCGCCCACCATCAAGACCACGCCGAACTCACCCAGCGTATGGGCAAAGCTCAAGACGACTCCCGTGAGAAGACCGGCAGTCGAGAGCGGGAGAATGAGCTTGAAGAACGTTTTGAACTTGGAAAGTCCGAGGGTCCAGGACGCTTCGATCAGTTTCCGGTCGACCTGTTCGAATGCCGACGCGAACGGCTGCACGGCAAAGGGAAGGCTATAGAGAATCGAAGCGAGCAGCAGGCCTTGGAAACTGAACGGCAACGGTTGACCGGCGAGATCTGCATACAGGCGTCCCAGCGGACTCTGCGGACCGATCGCGACGAGAATGTAAAACCCCAGGACGGTCGGCGGGAGCACTAGCGGCAATGCCACAACCGACTCGATCACGAACTTCCAGCGCCAGCGTGAAAAGCTCAGCCAGTAGGCAATCGGAAGTCCGATCGCCACCAGCGAGGCTGCCGCCAGGCTCGCCAACTTGAACGTGACCCAGATGGCCGTCCAGTTCATCACCGTCTTTAGATTACTTGCCGATCATGACCTCCGTCGCCTTCACGGCGACGGTGACGGAATCGTTCGTCTTCAGACCCATGTTTTTGACCGACCCTTCCGTAATGGCGGCGATAAATTCAAGATTGCCCACCTTGACGGTCACTTCAGCCATCGCTTGGCCTTCGGTGATCCGAGTCACGGTGCCCTGAAATTGATTGCGTGCGCTGAGTTTCATGTGACTCTCCTTTGACGCTCACTGTTCTTTGATGATCATGACTTCCGTGGCTTTGATGAGCGCAATCGCCGTATCGCCGACCCGCAGTCCCAATTCATCCAGCGCGTCCCGTGTGATGACTGCGGTAATCTTATTGTCGCCGACATCCACATTGACCTGGGCCAGAATCACATCGCGCTTGATGGCCGCGACTTTTCCGATCAGCTTATTCCGTCCACTGACCTCTTCGGCCTCCGGCTTTTTCCCCAGCCACCGGTCGAGGAGCGATTTCTTGAACCGGTAGCGTCCTCCGATTTTGGATGCCTGGATTTTGCCTTCCCACATGTATCGATAAAACGTCGGCAACGTGAGACGCAAATACTTGGCGGCTTCCCGTGCCGTGAGCACGTCGCCGGTGCCCCCAGACGTCCGATGCTTTTTAGTCATACACTCATCGACTCGCGAGGATTCATGTTCCCTCCTCCGGGGAAATGAGGAGAGTAATGGTGGGCGCTTCACTTCCGGACAACTCGATCCAGTACATGTTTCCTTTTTTCAACGCAAATTCATTACTCTTATGGATCGGCCCGCACCGATGCAACCGGTGCACCGGCCTGACGCGAGGGATCTCATGGTCGCGGTCCAGCACCGTAACCCACGTTCTCGCTCCCAAAGAAATTCGATACACCCCGTCCTGCGGGGCCTCGAACGCCAACAGTCCGGCAAACGGGCCGGACGACCCGTCCGTTCGGCCTCGCCGGATCTCTTGCAAGGAGACCTCCGCCGCAGGCAACAATGTGACGTTCACACGCTGTACCAAGGGAATCAGCGGGACCCGCTTGTCTCGAACCGCGCGTGCCCGCATGTTTTGCCCCGGCGCGCTCATGGCCGCCACAACCGTCTGCAGCGACTGCGGCAGCGAGTAGCATTCCGCCTGTTCCGTCATCTGCTGCACCGGCTCTGTCTCGGCCATTGAGACAATGGGCGCCACGACGAACAGCACGCTATACAAATATATCCTTGTCATGATTGCCCTCCGTATGACCATAAAATATATGATAAAGGCATTTTAGGCGATAGAGTGATATATTTCAAGTCTTTTTAATAGTGAAAGTATCGATATTTTATCAACGCGGTCCGTCGGCCTTATTGGAAAAGAACCGGACGGCTTGAGCGAAGGCTTGAGAAGAGGACGACGAACGGGGTCAGAGGCTGCACTGACAGCCTCCGGGGTCCTTGGAAGTCGGAACGGACGACTAACGCGCTCCGCCGGCGGCAATGACACTTCCGACGGCTTGGCCGCGCAGGGCCGCCAGCACCTGACCCTTTTTCAGGCCATTGAGGATGCGAACTTCCCGCACATGCTTGGCACGCTGCATATAGTCCAAGACGACTCGCTCGACGATCAGATCGTCCGGACCGTTTCTCAATAATTCGCCGGCATCGGCGTGAAAAACGAGTCGGGCCTTCGCATCTTTTTTGGGATCCGCCGTAAACAATCCGTCCTCGTCTTTGATATAAATCACGCCCTTGGCTCCCAGAAATTCCGCCAAGAGATAGGTGCCTGCATCGGTTCTATGACTGGGCAATCGCCCTACTGCGGGGCTTTTCTCCCAAAATTCGAAGGGAGGCATGCCGGACATGATCGGAAGGCAGCGCGTGGCCAGATACAACGGCAGTTTTTCCAGATCGTCGTGGTACACCATGATTCCGCCATGCTTTGCCGTCAACATTTGCAGCATGCGGGCGTTCTGTACCGGGATAGAGGCGCCGATTTTCGCGAGCGCCCCCGTCGGCATCCCAAGGTCGAGTCCGAGCGCGTAGGAATGGCGCGCGCGTGTCCCGCCGCCGACGCACAAAACAAATTGAATGCCGGCATCCTTTGCCGCCACCAATTCTTCAATGATCGGGAACACGGCCGCTCGACCGCGATCCATAATGCTTTGCCCGCCGATCTTGGCGACCCACACGTCCGGCAGGACGCGGATCGGACGGGACTGCGGCAATGTGTCGTACATATCCAGATTGGCGATGGTTTGGCCGGAAAACACATTGTCCATGCCGGCGATCCAGATTCGTCCGTCTCGTTTCTCGCTCATACGGCAATCCTTTCCGCGCCGGCTCGAATCACCGAGCCGGTCTTCGTTCCCTCGAACACCTGTTGAAGCGACTCCGGATTCAATCCATTGACCAGATGGAATCCTCCGAGCAGCCTCGATCGTTCGACACATCGAAGCAGTTCCCGGTCGAACGGCAGGTCCGGCAGATTCTTCTCCATTAATTCCTTCGCGGTGATGTCTGCAATGAGACGGGCGTGAGGATCGACGGCGGGATCCGCGGTGTAGAGTCCATCCACGTCCTTCACATAGACGATGCGTTCGGCTCCGATGAGCTCGGCCATGAGGAACAGTCCTACGTCGGTCCCATTCTCAGGCAGCCGTCCATTCATCGGCGGCGGCTCCCAGAAATGATACGGCGGCTGCCCGATGCAGACCGGGATCATGCCTCCGTCCAGCCACATGGGCAAGTCCTGCAGGTGATCTTTGATGAACGTGATGCCCCCGTGCGGTCCCAGGAGAAAGACGAGCACGTCGCGATTCTGCTCTTCGATGGCGCCCATGACGCGCGCAAGTCCTCCGATCGGCAATCCCAAATCCATGCCGATCGCATAGGTGTGTCGCACCCGCGCGCCGCCACCCACGCCGATGACGAGCTTGTGGCGGCTACGCAGGGCCACGATCGTCTTGACCAGCGGCAGCACCGCTTCCGCGCCGCGGTCCATGATGCTCTGGCCGCCGACGGCGATAAAACTGACATCGGGCACCATGCGTCGAATCGGTCCACCCTCGGTCGCCTCGTTCAAGCTCTTGCTGACGAGAGATTCGCGCATCAGCCCGCTTTTCACGTGCATTCGACCGTCCCCGGAAACCAGATCTGAACTCATCGCTGCTCTCCCTTCACGATTGAATGAGGTGGGGGGATTTTCTCGGACATCCGTCGATCCTCGTCCCCGGCGGTCCGCCGCCAAAAGACCTCGAGCAGCCCGAGGCTGACGAACGCGCTGATGGCCCCGAAGCTGACCTGCGAGACAAACATGGGCAGATAGAGGACAAACGCCAAATCCGGAGCACCGGCAAGCAGAATGACCGAGAAGTTTGCCGCGAAGCGCCCCGCCCCCATCGCTGCGCCGATCAAACCGAACTGCGCGACACGCCACCATCTGGGGGATTGCGGACGCACGAGCGGCAGCAGCAGGTCCGCCATCAGTCCCGGGACGGCAAAATGCGCGATTTCCAGCACACCGTATTTGCCGTAGCCGGACAGCACCGACACGATCCCAACGGTCAAGCCGGTCCACAGCCCGCCGAATCGCATTGAGGTCAGACGGGCCGCCAAGAGGAACAAGGGAATAATGACCACGTTCTTGTGACCGGGGGCGATAGGCAAACCGGGCAGCACCTGCATCAGTTTCGTGCTCATGATCACCACGGCAGTGCCGATGATGACCGCAATGTCCCGTGCCTGAGTCCGATCCATACGGGGATTCTCGTTCGTGACCAATGCTTCGGCCCGAGTCAGGGCCCGGTCGACCAGATCGGCCACGAATTGCATGCGGCCTTGACGGATCTGCTGAAAGTTCAGACTCATCGCGTCTTCGGTCTTCATGTGCCGCCTGCCTCCTCCGCCGCCGCTGCCGTCGCCGCTGCCGCGGCCTTGCCCTCCACCGGTGGCGAGTCGAAGCGTACCGTCGATGGAGGCGGCAAGGAACCGAGGAACGTGAAAATCTTCCAGCGCACGGACAATGACTCCCGGTTTGCTGCTTTCCTGCACCCAGACGCTGGCCAGGACGAGCACGAGCACACGCAGACACATCGTGAGGGCCACCGACAATCCACCAAGATTCACGGGCACATTCCATTGACCGAGGCCCACACCGGTCCAGCGATCGCCGTCACCGGTGGACATGAATGCGTAACTCAGTCCTATGACCACGAAAAACAGCATGAGGCGCTTGACCGTCCGTGCCAGCGGACTCCAGCCGAGTCTCGAAGCGATCCACAGCCCGACCTGGATAAAAAGCAAGGTTCCAATGATCGCTGAAGATTGAAACACGCACACCGCTGCCATCACGCTCAGCAAGTACGCGATTTTCAGATGCGGGAAGTAGGCCTCAGGCATGGGAACGCTCGCGTCCAACATCTAACAAAGAACGACGAGAAAAAGACGGTAGGACATCGATAAATGCGCAGTATTGACAGCCTGGAGTGCGAAGCCTAGGCTGTTTAGTGAACAGTCTGGCTACGATCGTACGATTCCCTCTGGGATGGGAGGTCGCATATGACGAGACGAGCATGGTCATCGATAATGCTGTCGTTCGCGCTGGGTCTGGGAAGTATCCCTCTTTTCCTCCCGGCTCAGGCAGCGGAAAGCGCCGGGTCGGGACAAGGAACCGGACAACCGCAACAGTCGCTGTCCCAGAAGAATGGCCCTGCCAAAGGCAAAGGTCAAGGTGCAGGGACAGGCCCCGGAATAGGACATGGTCCGGCCGGGCGCGTATTCGAGATGTTTCGATCGATCGATACCAACGGAGACGGCTTGATTTCCGCCGATGAGGCAGCCGCCAGACGAGAGAAGGTCTTTCAATCTCTGGCCGGAAAGGATGGCGACGGCTTGACCGCCGAAAAGTTCGTGCCCCCGGCCGGTACAGCCGGGGCCAAGAAAGTCTCCAAGACGGGCAAGGACGGTCATAAGGGCTTCCAGGAACTGCGTGATGCGGGTCTTCAGGCGCACAAGAAGCAGGTCTTTAAGACCATGGATCAGAACAACGACGGAAAGGTCACCAAGGAGGAGTTCATGGCGGCCGGCAAAAAGCGCTTTGATGAAAGCGACCTCGATAAAGACGGCCACCTCACGGCCTGGGAGTTCTCTCAGCAGCATCAACGCTTCTAACGGAAGTTGAAAAGGTCCGCCAGCGGCGGCGGCGCTACGAGGAGCGGGCATCGGTCGCCTGCTCCTCGCACAGTCAGGCACCGCTCTCCCTCTCCGATCTACTTGCATCGAAACTGAATGCCCCAGCGTCTGCCTGTTCCTTCGCTGTCTTGACCCTCCAGCCCGGAGATCACCGGGGTTCCTGTGACTTCGCCGTCACGAATCACGAAATACCCGGCCGGACACTTGGCATCGATCATCTGCAACGCTTTTTTCCGATGCGGCGAACCCATCGGCCCGCCCCGATCCTCCTTATATAAATAGGTCACGACGCCGCCGGACTCGGTCTCTCTCGTCAACTGAACCGCGTCCGAACATCCGCCGCTCAGCAGCAGGCTGATGCCCCATATTCCCCAGAGAGCCGATTTACTCAGGAAGCGTGAATCCATAGCGCGTCATAATCTCCCGACCCTGGGCTCCTTTCATGAATTCCAGAAATCGTCGGGCATTCTCCTGATGAGCCGATTGCTTCAAAATCGCCGCGCCCTGCTCGAGCGGTGGATGAGCGGCCGCCGGAATCTCCCAATAGGTGCCTTTCGCCTTCATTGTCGGCGCCATCGCCAGGGACAACGCGATGATGCCGACATCGCACGCTCCCGACTCGATGAATTGAGCGGCTTGAGAAATATTTTCACCCAACACCAGCTTGTCCTTGTTGAGATGATAGACGTTGTACTGCTCCATGGCCGCCACGGCTGCGCGGCCATAGGGCGCATGTTTGGGATTGGCGATGGCGACCTTTTTGATGGTCGGCATGCGCAACACATCAAACCCCTTTGACACGTCGATCTGCGACCTGTGATGCGTCCAGAGGACGATGCGACCCACTGCATACCGGTACAACGATCCCGGTACGGCGAGACCGGCCTCTTCGAGTTTTTTCGGATAGCCGATATCGGCGGAGAAATAGAGATCGAACGGTGCGCCGTTTTGAATCTGCGCATAGAAGTTCCCCGACGAACCGAGCGACAACTTGACGCGGTCTCCCGTGCTCTTTTCATACTGCGCTATCACTTCTTTGATGGCAAAATTCAAGTCGGATGCCGCGGCGATGGCCAGCTCCTCTGCGTGTACGACGCCGGACAGACCCCCGAAACAGACAAGGAGAGCTGTATACAGCAGGCAATGGACCCACGAGAATGCATACATCCGTTCACTATATCTTTTTACCTCAGTCATGATCCATCCTTCCTTATGCCCAGGGGCCCGACCGACCCGCTGGTGTGTCGCCATCCGAACCGACGAGTTCGACTCGCCGGGGATCCACGACGACGTTGACGACGTCCCAGGGTCGGCTCGGCCCGCGTGCGCCGACCACCGGTCCATAAGAGGTCAGTGTCCAATCTTCGCCATGAAGCTTCACGGTATAGATCGTTTGTGATCCGCTGGGCTCGACCAGGACGATACGTCCGATCCATCGATTCCAACGCAGCTGGCTTCGGCGAAACATTCCGGCTTCCAGGCTGACGGCGTCGATCGGAATCACGGCGACCACTCGCTGTCCCATCCGGAAATCCCGATGCTCTTGGATCGGCCACCTCACGCGCAGATCAGTCCGCTGCGTGACCTTGAGGCGAATTCCGTGGCTCACCAGCCCGGCGTGTCGGGACTGAACGACGCCGGCGATCCGATTGGTCGTCCCGTCATCGGTCGAAGTGACCGGTTTAGCGGAAGACGTGTCGATTCTCGCCAGATCGCTCAATGTCAGAATCCATTCAATATGGCTGTCTGTCATGATCGCCCTCCCTTCGACTCTAGAAGAAAATGGAATACTGAACGCGGATAGCGTTCTCGATTAGATTCTTGTGCACCGCATCCAAGGGAACCGTGCCCGATGAATTGAGCGCAGTAGCTCCCGATGGCAGAGGCGCACTTCTCCCAATGGCAAATCCGTTTGTTCCCATAAAGAGGTTCGTATACTGAACTTGAATCTGATGATCGTACGTACCACTGAGATAGTAGGACAGCGCCACATCGACCTGCTTGATCAGATCGCCACCTGCATTTGTGTCCGGATCCCACCAGGAGTACCGCCCTGCGATTTGAAATTTGCGAGGTATCACGAAGTAGCCGCTCTGCACGTACCAACCGGTCGCGTTTCCCAACAGCCCGGGCGCGAATGCGGTGCAGGTCGCATTGGAGGCGCTCACCGTTTGCATGCATGGCAACGATTTTTGGTGACGATTGACATTTTTCCAGAACCATTCTGCTTGCAACGAGAAGCCGCGATACTTGAACACCCCATCGAACGCATAGGTCGAATAATCCAGAATGCCCCATCCAAGCTGACGTCCATTGCCGTATGTCGCGAGCTGGCGCCTGACGTTGAGGTTCGCGAGATCGATGCCGACGAACGCATTGTCCGTGGCGGTGTTGATGCCGGGGTTGTACGCGTAGCCGCCGCCAACGGCTAGCTGGGGCGTTTCGGAGTACGCCATATCGCCCTCTCCATACCCGGGACGTCCCATGATGTTGAAGTTGAGCCGGGCGACGTACATCAATTGACTGACGCTGGTTCGAAGATTCGCGTTGAGATTGCGTTGGTTCGCTGGGCACCCGATCGGTGTCCCGCTCGTCTGGCCTCCCGGGCAGTCTTCCGTGGCCTGCTCGCTCGTGAACGAACCGAACCGATTGAATCCCGGGCCCAAGCCATTGAAGACCCCGAAATAATAATTGACGGGATAAATTTCCTCGTCATTCATGACGGTGATCCCGATGTCGCGCCGGTTCAATCCGCTCGCCGTAAACGCATCCATCACGCCGGATCGCTCGGCGAATTGCATCGACGTCGCGTTGTTGATCTCGGATCGGTTGAAAAACACTTTGTACTGTCCGACCATGACGTTGAACAGCGGCAGATGCGTGCTGAGGACCGAGGCGTCCAGGAGCTGTACCGAGCCCGGATTTTGCGCATTCTCCGCCGTCTCGCCCGCCAATTGGACGAAATACTTCAGGTCAGGCGTCAAGAGATGCCCCATAAACATGAGCCGAACACGGCGCATGTTGAACGTGCTCGCATCGTTCTGTGAGCGCTGCGCCCGATAGTCGCCGAACACACCGAGCAGCTCCGGATAATTCTTCGCGTCGCCTGGGTCCCGCCACCCATCATTGCGGAAGCGCTGTGTGAAACGGCCCTGAATGAAGCCGCGGATCTTTAAGTAAAACGCATTGTCGTTCATCGAAAAATTAAAGCCTCGGTCGTACCAGCCGCGGAAACTGGGCTGGAGAAGCTGCGTGCGCCGCTCGGATTCGGCAGTGACGTTGTTGTACTCTTCTTGAGTGATCGTCCCTTGTTGCACCGCGCGCTCCAAGAGGAGCCGCGTAGCAGGATCCATACTTTCTACGAACACGTATTCCCCGTTCTTCTCGACGAGCTTGCCGGTTTCCGCCGCGTGAATCGTGCGGTCACCGAACACTCCACAGACTCCCAGGACGAGGACGAACAGCAGCCATGGCCGTCGGTGCTCTTTTGC
>DATFDJ010000079.1:0-3760 GCA_035252115.1 Nitrospira sp.
GTAGGCGCTGCACAGGAATTCGCCGTACGGCATCGGCTCTCGTTGGGAGATCCTTTGCGTATTGGTCCTGAGGACGTTATCGATTCTGAATTGTGGGGATAGGTCTTTCTGAGAGACAGACGCGCGCTTTATTGACGGATAACATGCCAAATATTTAGTGGTGGCAATCCTGATATTTTCGCGCCTATTTTCAAACTGACCCATTACCCTCCCGTTCGACACGCTGGCGGAAACGGAGGAAGCCCCCGGAGGGCCGGAGGCTTCCCGTGTGACGCGCCTCAGCGCTTCACGGCTTGACTCGCCATCCAGGCTTGCGCTTGCCGCGCAACCGTCACCAGCGCCTCAAGGTCATTGAGCCCAAACGACGTGCCGTTGCGCCAGGCGCCCGACTCGTCCTTGAACGGGCGAGACAGCGTGGCCGCATAGAAGGGGCCATTCGCACTGGCGTTCTGCCAGATCGTGGCCTTGATATTGCCGCAGCGCAACGTGTGCGCCGGCTGTTTGGTGGACGGTTTCTTCTTGTTGGTGGTCGCCATCCTGTGTCCTCCTTTGTGTGAAATGAAGGTGGCTCTCTCACTCGCGGAGGAGAGCCAACGCGCATTTCAAGGAGGACACGTGAGACGCAGGCCGTACCCGGCGTACCGGAAGAGGCACCGGCAGCGGGAGTGACAGTGAGACTGGCGCGAGCGATGCGCCTCGCCGGTGTGAGCCGGTCGGCCGTCGGCGTGACGACCACCACGAGAAGGTCGCTCACCATCGACAGCGTTGCCCCGTTCGGCCCTACTCCAAGTTTTTTGGCCCTACCGGAAAAATATTTCTGAAACGTTGGTGTCGAACCGCGTTCAACGCTGCCCGTTGCTGTCGGTTCGTCCGTACCGCAGCGAATGTTCTCACCCGCGGGTCGAGAGGCGAGACGTGAAATCCTTGCATCTAGAGCGGCGTTTGTGGTGTATCGTCGGTTCGGAATGCGAAACATACATGCACGGACAGGATGTCCGGTTCGGTGGTCGTCTCGTCACGCTCCTCGTCTGGAACGTGATCCCTCCTGATCTCTCCTGATCCTTTGAGACCTCACGCGGGTCTCTTCCGTTCGATCCAGCAAGGTCGGTATAGGTGCGTCCGTGCCATCGAGTCAGCAAGGAGTTGTATGCAACCGCTGTGGATGAGTGCGAAGCAGTTAGCCAAGGCCCTCGGTATGAGTCTCATCACGGTGCGTCGGGCCTATCGCTCGGGCGAGATTCCGGTGGAACGGCTCGGCCGCGCCGTGCGGTTCGACCCGTTCCAGGTCAAGGAGGCCATGCGGAAGAACGCGCGAGGTTTCGGTCCAACCGGAGGGATGTCACGAGTCGAGCATCGTCGCGCGCCGGGCGGCGCGAGCCGGCCGCGCGCGGAACGCTTAAGCCCCCGCTTGGTAAAACGGGGGCGGAATTTCCCAGAACGTCCTCGGAGGTGACCATGAGTTGGACCTGCGCGCTCGGATGGCTGCGATTTACCGTGCCGACGGCGAACACGGACGACGTTATGAAACTGGTGGGCGGCGAGTGGATTCCCGACGACAAAGGGTTTCGCGGTTACGCCCTGAGTTGGATCTGTCGGGGCCAGACCGGTGGATTGGGCCGCATCGCGACCGGCGCGAAACGGGCGCCGAAGGAAGTCCATGTGGATCTCTCCCAAGAACTGATCACCGGCTGGACCTATGAGCAGTTTCAATCGGTCGCCGCGTGGGTCTTGGCGAAGCAGGGACACTTCGGCCGGATCGATGTGGCGATGGATGACCGGAGCGGGATTATCGATATCGACCGCATCTATGCCTCCGTAGTGGCCGGCAACTGTGTCTCCCACTTTCGCAAAACCCAGATCATCGCGGGGTTGGATCTCGGGTCCGGTGAAGACATGGGGAAGACCATCTGCATGGGTTCGCGACAGTCGGATACCTATCTCCGCATTTATGACAAGGCGGCGGAGCAACGGGCCAAAGCACAGCCGGTCGACGGGACGTGGGTGCGATGGGAAATGGAATGGAAAGATGAGCGGGCCGATGCGGTCGGTTTAGCCCTCTCCGTCCTCGATCACGAGCGATTTCAGAAATATCTAATCGGCGTATTCCGCACCGCGGTGGATTTCCGAGACTGTACCCGCGCGGACGATCCGAAAGATCGCTATCACGCGCCCCTCTTGGATTGGTGGAAGGCGCTGACCGATGGCCTGGAGCGTGCGAAGCTGGAGATCGCACAGACGGTTAAGAAAATCGATGACGTGAAGCAATGGGTCGAGAAGAGTCTTTCGCCGATGCTGGGCCTGCTGTGCGCGCATCCAGAAGCCGGCGAACGATGGCTCGTGAAAACAATTATCGATGGAGTGGAACGATGGGGCACCAAACATTTCGGCCTCCTGGGGAATGCGCGGGAGGGCAAGCGACAGCAACGGAAGCTCCGGTATCGATATCCGACAGACGGGTTCGATGCCGGGTCTGCGAGGATGGCGTTTTAAAGCTCTACCTGTGCGGGCCACGACTCCGTGGCCGGTGTCGGAGCTGCGGAGCCGTCTTCGTGTTCTTGTGGTCCTGCGCTCGGCAGGGCTGGTTTCGATGGGCTTAACTCTTACAGGAGGTGCGTGATGTCGAAGTTTGTGGGGAATTGCGTGGTGATGGGCGTGAAATCGCGACCGAGTCCGGATGGGAAACGGATCTTCCGCAATGCCGTGCTCTATTTCGAGGAGGATACGACCACCTTGGAGGCGAGTATCTCGGAAGACCATGAGCATCTCTACAAGCTCATGGAGAGCAACAAGATGAAACCCTGCCAAATCACGGTGAATCTCCGGGAATACAAAGGGCAACGGTTTCTCGATGTGCTGGGGTATCAACCGACCGGCGTGGCCGCGGCGGCAGCGACCAGCCCGAGCAAGTAACGACGAGGGACAGGCATTGACATGATCGTCCGAACCACGCGAGGCCCCCATGACGTGGACCGATCCAGGCGTCGTCGAACAGTTTCAGTTCGCCTGTTTGCTGATTCTGCTCTTCATGGCTGGGATCGGGGTCGGGCGGTCCTAGCGCTAATCTCTTATCTAACGCTGACCGGGGTGTTGGCCTGGATCTGGGCCGTCACCCCGGCTCTCGCCTTGGTGAGCAGCACGGGCTATATCCGCGTGGTGCCGCAGACGGCGCAACTCGCGTACCTCGGGGCGAACCGGGCGGCGTTCATCTCGACCATTTCGACGGCGGCTGCCGCAACGAGTCCCGCGTCCCTCGGGCTGCGGCTCGTGGCCGGCCCCGTCGGGTGGGCCGCTCTGGGAGTGACTGCGGGACTCGTGATGGCGCAGTGGTACTACAGCGCCGCGCAGCTCCAACAAGTAAAAACGAATGCCGCCCCGCAAGGGATGTATACGGTCAATACGGGCACTGGGCCGCTGGTGTTTCCCGGTCCGACCGGCACGCAAATCAACAGCACCTATCCTGAAGCGCAGGTGCAAGTCAACGTGAACGGATACTGTGATGGGGCCGATACTACATTCACGCACGATTGGTCCGTAGGGCCGTTTCGCGATGTCACGATCTTCTTCTATCAAGGACCGGACTTGCGGGGTGGCGCCATTGTGATGATCCCGCCCGCCATCGGCAAGGCCTCCTACTACTTCTGCCATCGTACGGGACAACCGGGGAGTATCAGCGCCGTCAGCCCCTCGGCCACCTCAACGGACATCGTGACCTATGTGAATGGCCTCCCAGCCACGGACCCCCTCTCGGTGGAATCGCATA
>DATFDJ010000080.1:0-19409 GCA_035252115.1 Nitrospira sp.
GGGAAGCGGCCGTGAGGGGTCGCTGCCGGGCGTGATCTATGACTGGTCGAGCGGCACGTATGGGTTGACGGTCGGCGACAAAGTGACGCTCGGAGCCGTGGCAGCTCACGCGAAGCTGGCCGTACGGGAAGAGGCGGAGCGGCGACGGGTCCTGTATGTCGGCATGACGAGGGCACGAGACCTTTTGGTGCTGTCCGGAGGAGTGACCGCTCGTTCGGCCGGTCGATCCGTCCTGGATTGGCTGCAAGACATGGGAGAAGGAGCCATAGGGAATGTGGAGACGTCCCACGTGAAGATCGGCGCCTGCGCTATTCCTCACCGGATCGTCCATGCGCACGGTCGGACATGGCATAAGCGAACGTTGTCGAAGGCGGCTGGCACGCACTCCGTGGATGTTCAGGCCGTTGCAGACTTATGGAGACAGCGATCCGACCGGTGCATGAGAGTTCGGAGCACCGCGTGGCACCT
This sequence comes from Nitrospira sp., assembly GCA_035252115.1. Classification (GTDB taxonomy): domain Bacteria; phylum Nitrospirota; class Nitrospiria; order Nitrospirales; family Nitrospiraceae; genus Nitrospira_C. The sequence goes on from DATFDJ010000080.1 coordinate 469, forward strand.
GACGCCGAGCTCGCTGGCGGGAAACGATGGCCCACCTGTACGGTCTTCGCAGGACGGTCTTGAGAAAGATGCGGGCCGGCTTGCGGGAATCGTCGCCCACAAGCTCCTTGAACGGTGGGACTTCCACGACCGACCTGACACATTGCTTGAGAGAATCGAGCCTGCGGTGAGGGCCGCCCTGGCGCCGGAGCAACTGGACATCGGCCCTGTCGTCGTCGAGTCGCTTGGAGATCTGTTGACATCCTTCACAACGTCCGCGATCTATGGGCGGCTCAGGCGCGCGACCATTCTCGGAAAGGAAGTGCCGTTTCTCATGGCTTGGGACGAGGGCCAAGTCATGGAAGGCGTCATCGACGTGATCTACCGGCTTGACGGCCGGGTGTGGATTGCAGACTATAAGACCGATCGCATTGCAGCAGAGGAGGCACCGGCGCGCGCCCGCCTGTATGCACAGCAGGCTCGGATCTATCGAGAGGCCGCCGCTCGATGCGTGCGAGAGCCGATCGGAGGCTTTCAATTCGTGTTTATGAGACCAGGGGTCACGGTGGATATGTAGCGGAGGTCGCCATGCGGATCGTGTCTCTCGTCCTATTTCTCTTCCTGTTGACGGCTTGCGGCAAGTCCGCCGGTCAATCGCTCACGGTGCTGTCGGCCCCATCCGGCATCAAACCCGAGGCGGCGGCACAAGTGGATCGGGGAAACAGTCTCTACGCCTCGCGTGATTGGACGGGAGCCGAGGAGGCGTTCCGGCAGGCGATTGCGGCAGACCCGGGAGTCGCGGAAGCACACTATAACCTGGCGCTCGCGCTCGATCGCCAGGGCAAGCAGGCGGAAGCGAAGAAACACTACGTTGAGGCCGCCAATCTCGCGCCAGGCAACAAGGTGATTTGGGATTCTCCTCCTCTGCGGCCTAAGCGCGACAGCTTCGGATACGACGTCGAAAAGAAATCCTACCAGGATCCGACCTATAAAGGATTCTGATCGTGGCGGCCCGGCGGCGCCGAGACATTTCACCTGATATGTTCGATCGGTTGGTGCAGGAAGCGCTGATGGATCTGCCGGCGCCCTATGCCAAGATGATGGAAGAGATCTCGGTCGTGGTCGAGGACGAGCCGCCGGCCGACGTGCTCGACGAACTCGAGCTGGAATCCGAGGACGACCTCTTGGGTCTGTACCAGGGTGTCTCGCTGGCCAACCAATCGTTTTTCCAAACGGGCGGTCAACAACCGCCGCGCATCGCCCTCTATCGAGGTCCCATCCTGCGCCTGTGCCGGACGTTCGATGAAGTGCGGCAGGAGATCCGCGACACGGTGGTCCATGAATTGGGACACCATGTCGGACTGGACGACGAGGAGATGCCGTATTAGAGACTGAAGGTCGCAGCGAGGCTGAAGCGAAGATCGCCTGATTTTTGATTAGCCGGCAAACACCTCTTCGAGCCGCTCCGCGATGGTCCGATAACACTCGCATGCCCGTGCCTGCAGCTTCCTGCGGTCCGTAATCGCGACGATGCCCCGCCGGCTTTCGAGGATTTCCTCGGCTTCAAACTCATCCAACAGCTTGTCGGCGGTTTGCCGCGTGACGCCCAGCATATCGGCCAGGTGTTGCTGAGTGAGATAGAGATGCCGAGAATCGGTCCGGTCCTGGAGCGCCAGCAGCCACCGGGCGCCCCGTTGCTCCACCGAGTGATGGCGATTGCAGGCGATGAGAAGCTGCAGTTGCGCGAGAAAAAATCCGATGTACCGTCGCACGCACCGATTCACCGTGGAATAGCGATCCACTTCTTCGGCAAAGTCGTCCGCCATCATCTGCAAGGCTGATCCGGGGATCTCGATCGACGCGGTCATGAGCGACAGCCCGGCAAACCTCGTCCGCATCGCGACTTCCACGCCCGCGATGCCTTCGGACCCGATTTGCCCCACTTCGACGACATAGCCTTCCGACGTCGTGCCCGCGAAAAACAACACGGCCGAAAGCGGAAAGAAGACCTCCCGGATGGCTTCGCTCGATTCATACAGCGGTTCGACGGCATCCAACGACACCACACGCATCTTCTTGGCGAGCCGATGCTGGTCCTTTCCCGACAGTTGCGACAAGAGCCGATGCCGAGCCAGCAGGCTTTTGATGTCGGCGGCGGTTTCCTTGCGTGCAGCCATCCCATCCCCCTTTTAAGTGATCATACGAAACGGACGCGCAGCCGCCGAAGGGGAATTCCACTGAAATACTCAGGATGAAAACACTGATGCGAACAGTGGGGCCGTCAGGCGAGGAAGTTGTCGAGCCGTTCTTTGGCGAGGTGGTAACACTCGCAGGTCACGGACGCGAGACGCAGAGGTTCGTTGATCTTGATGGAGCCGCGGAGGCATTCGATCATCCGTTTGGACTCCAGTTCGTCCAGCACGTGGTCCACGCTTTGCCGCCGGACTCCGAGCATTTCCGCGAGCAATTCTTGCGTCACGGCCACTTCCTCATACTGGCTTCGGTCCATGCAGGCCAGCAGCCACCGGGCGCAGCGCTGCTCGAGCGAATGGAGGCGATTGCAGCTCGCGGACAAAACCAACTGCGTGAATAGCACGTTGAGGTAGCGCAACACGCAGCGGTTCACTTCGATGTTCCGCTCGATGGCCGCCTCGAACACGTCCGCTTTCATCCGAACGACCGACCCGGGAATCAGCGTGCTGACTTTCACGAGCGCCCCCTGCTGCTCCTTCATCTTGGGCCCGCTGAGGATCGCGATCACGCCGGTGACGCCTTCGTTGCCCAGCGCGGCGACTTCCACCGTTTCCCCCTCGCGCGTGGAGGCGATCATGGACAATACGGCGTCCAATGGGAAATAGACGAATTCGATCGGCACACCGGGCTGATGGAGCACCTGACGGGGATACAACCCGATCCGCTCCATGGCGGGAAGGAGATGCTGTAACTCTGTTTTCGGGATGGCGCTCAGGAGTCGGTTCTTTTTGACGAACGATTCGAGCTCTTCCATCACCCCTCCGCCCACGGATTGTTTTTTCGCGGGCGCAGCAGTATCTGGCATCGGCGAAGGCTGAGTCTGCCACCTACATGGCAAAACGGCGTTTTTTCATTGAGAAGCGCGATTTCGTGCTCGGCCCCAGGCAAGATGTGCGGGCGAAGACCGTATGATTAATGAGAAGGCTACTGATTGGCGGGAGTGAAAAGAGTGCCGGCCGCGCTGGGCCTGCGGGAGTCTAGCTCTGTGCTGTCCGTGGCGAGGCCTTATGATACCCCAGCGCCAGCATGAAGCTGCCGACGATCACCATCGGCAAGGAGAGCAGTTGCCCCATCGAGAGCGACCCGAAGAGAAAACCGATATGGGCGTCCGGTTCGCGAAACAGTTCCGCGATCAACCGGCAGATCCCGTATCCCGTGATGAAGCTCCAGAAAATCGTACCGGGAGGCGTCGGCTTGCGTCCGATGGCCCACAGCGCCGTGAAGAGCAGGAGCCCCTCCAGCCCCGCCTCGTAGAGCTGGGACGGATGGCGGCACACGGGCCCTCCGCTGGGAAAGACCATGCACCAATCGACATCGGCCGGCCGCCCGAACAGCTCGCCGTTGATGAAGTTCCCCAAACGACCGAGAAACAGCCCGATCGGCGTGACCGCCGCCGCCATGTCGGCGATCGTATAGATCGGAATGCCCTGCCGCTTGCCGAACCAGATCAGCGCCACGATCGTGCCGATCAAGCCGCCGTGAAACGACATCCCGCCTTCCCAGACGGCAATGATCTTGGCCGGGTGCTCGACATAGTACGACAAGTTGTAGAACAGCACGTAGCCAAGCCGCCCGCCGATGAACACTCCGAAGGCGGCCCAGACGATCATGTCGTAGACCTGATCTTTCGTGAGACCCAAACCTTGTGACTCGGCCTTGTGACGGATGACGAAATAGGCGATCGTCAGCCCGATGAGATACATGAGGCCGTACCATCGGAACTGCAGCGGGCCGAGTTCGAAAAAGACGGGACTAATGTTGGGGTAGGGAATCGCGTGCAGCGGCGTCATTCCTGCCTCATCGTGGCTGGATCATAGGTGAGGCATCCGGTCATTGCAAGCGCTCTTCGCTCGCGCCGGCTGAAGCCGAAAAGCTCTAAAAGAGGCACTGGACGCTCGTTCCGCCGATTTTTGGCGGTCAGATTGTTGGGTTTGTGTCACGACTGTGTCGACGACTGTGAGAAAAAGTCTACCGAATATTAACGCACGCTCATCGTCGATCTGCGCATCCAATCGATTGTGGAGAATTTCGCAGCGCCACCGCCTGGCACAGTTGATGCTGAAGCGAGAAGCACGACTGTCGATACGGTCAGATCTCAGAACCCACAACTGTTCGAGGAGGTGCATCATGTCAGAGCAGGGGAAGCAGGCAGCGAAAGTGGCGGCGTTGGTGGCGGGCAGCGCGGTCGTCGGCGCGGGAATCGGATTGCTCTTCGCACCGCAAACCGGCACCGAAACCCGGCGTGAAATCAGCCGCTATGCCAAGAAGGCGCAAGTGCAAGCGACCCGCTGGAGCCGCGCGATCCAGTCCGGCGTGAAGGAAGCGATGGATCGGACGAAGCGCCCGGCCTCGATCGGAACCGCGTAGTTGTCGAGCCTCGCAATAGGGGGTGGGCACGCAAGCAGTCTGTCGCTCGATCGAGTCGCAGGCTGTTTGCGTGCGTGTGTACAAGCCTGTGACGAGTGACACGTGACGCGCGACGGGTTTTTCGTCAGTCATTATCTCATAGTCAAGTAGGCGATCTGTTGAACAAGGAAGCTTGCCCCTTCACCACTCCTATGGATAATCCAACATAGGCTGCCATGATCATCCACAGATAGTTTGCCGCCATCCGGCTCCGACCTTCTAACTTGGATGGATCAATAGCTTGGACATTTCTTGAACCGGTTCCATCATCGACATTGAATCCCCCATATGCACCAATCAACACTAAAAAGAATATGCTGACGACAGCAATGAGATAGCTTCGGACTGGAAGCATGGACCGCCGCGACATATCACCCGCAACGTAACAAAAATACCCGACCACCGCGCTGGACAACCACACCGACCAGCCTGACGGTTTCACGTAAGCGAGTAGCTCCGGTAATGGTTCCGCACTGTATGCAAGATAAAGAAAGGGGAGTAGCGCGGCTAGCAGCGCGACCACTATCTGAGCAACGACGCGAACGGTTCCATCAAGTCGGGTGATTCCCACCGTGACCAGATGAAAGAGTCCTCTTGCAAAGCCATACATGGCTCCGAGCACGAAAAACGATGAAAAGATTTTTAGAAGAATCCAATTCGAAGCGTTCAATAATATGAGAGCGAGCACTAAAGAGACAGTGCCTACCTTCAGAAATATCCGTGCTCGGGCCGGTTCACCGGCAAGTCCTTCTACCTCCTTTTCGAAAATCATGGACAATCCCCCGACAAGCGGCACCCCGCTGCTTCCGCCTCACTCATACGCTGAAACATGACGCTATTCCTTGCTCTCTCCCGGGCCACCAGGTAGAGGCCGTTTCACTCTACCGCCCTCTCTCCACTCCCACGGCGGGACGGCCTCAGGATTTGCCCACAGCCCTAATCCTGACTTCCGTGCTCTCCGTTGCAATTCCGCGAAGGTGACGTTATCCGGTGCATCCTGTGGAGACCACCAGCACCGCCCGCTTTTCACTAACGCGTAATTGACGTTGGTTCCGTCAGGAAGGAGCACATCGGCGAGGGTGTAGCCGGACTGATCCTTGCCGTAAATGTGAAGCGTGACTTTCTTGCCGAAGACGAGAGACGAGGTAAACTGCTTGGCGTCCTTCCCGAACGGTTGACCGTTCTCGGGGCAATCCGTGCCGTTCAGTCGAATACGTTCAGGCTTCTCTGGGTCGGTCCTCCGGCCCCCGGCTTGGCCGTTGTGGAGTACATCGATCGTGTCGCCGTCGATGATGCCGACAACCTGGCCGGTGAAGTCTGATAACGCTGGCAGGACGGAAGGAGTGAAGATCAAAAAAACAAGGAGAAGCCTACGTCCCAGCCGTCGCACGATTCACATCCCTTTGTTTAACGCAGCGGGAGAATTGTACGTGCGATGCTGGACGAGAGACAACCAGCGATTGAAGACTGTCACTCTGGTGGAGGTGAATGCTGCGGACGAACGTCGTGCTGTTGCGGCGATGTTGCGGCAACAGGTAGAATCCGCGCCGATGCGCGGGAGTGGCGAAATCGGCAAACGCACAGGACTTAAAATCCTGTACCCGTAAGGGTTTGAGGGTTCGATTCCCTCCTCCCGCACCATCTTACAGTGCTGAGTCCTGAGAACGACTGCTGAGTGGACAAGAGCCAGAACACGCATGACAGCCCAACAAACGTGGGATAGCTTCTCTTGAGACAACCATGCATGATCAGCGAACTATTTAGTGCTATTCAGCCAAGTCACTCAACATGAAGACACACCTGGCCGCGATGCTTGTGTCTCTTGCGATCTCCATGATCGCCGGTTGCACCGACGTCACCACGACACCGCCGGCAACGGGCACCACCGCAGAAGGGCAATGGAACGGGACGACCAATACCGGCCGCCAAGTCATCGGAGCCGTGCTCGATGACGGAAGCTACTCTCTTTTTTATTCACTCCCGGGCGCCAGCCTCCTGCAAATCGCCGGTGTGATTCAGGGTAACGGCACGTCGAACAACGGCTCGTTCACTTCGACCAATGCGAAGGACTTCGGTATTGCCATCAGTCCGGCGCAAAATGCGGCCGTCCTCGCTAACTTTTCTCCCCGCCAATCCTTCACTGGAACGATCAATTACCAAGTGGGTGGCACGGTCGGTTTTACCACCTCCTATAACACCGCTTACGATACGACGCCGAGCTTTACGGCGGTCGCGGGCACCTATCAGGGAATAGCCGGCAGCACGACAGGATCGCAGCCGGCCACGGTGAACGTCTTTGCCGATGGCACGTTCAACGCCAGGGAGCAAAGCGGGTGCCTGTTCAGCGGCACGGCGACGCCGCGAACGAAGGGCAACGTGTTCGACATCACGATCACATTCGGCATCTCGCCCTGCACCTTCGCCGGCCTCACCTTCCAAGGGATTGCGTTTTTCGATATTCCGACTCACCGGTTGTTTGCCGTCGCTCCGAACGGCCTCCGCACCGACGCCGCCATCTTCTTCAGCACCATCTGACCTTCGTACATGTGGCGGATAAATGGCGCATGAGTCTAGAGGCGCTATCAGGCCTTGATTCACAATCTTAGTTCCGAATATGCGAACTGAAGCCTTGAAGGCACTGGATGAGAGGGATAGGACATGGATTGATCATGTGCTGATTAAGAAAGAGTTAGGCAATGGATGAGTCGAGAAATTCATCTTCATACACACAAGACCGAGGGGAATATCTGGAATACTCGTCGCTCGTCGCAATGTAGGAGATACGCCTCTCGGAAAGCAGTAGAAAAACGGGGAAAGTCAACACCTAACCAATGTCCTGCAAGATATGCCATATCCTCTAGTGCAACGGAACTTTGATGATATGGAGAATTATAGAGTACGGCTTCTTCGTAATGAAGAAGGAGCCGCGCATCGGTGCCCTGCAATCCAGCATACTTGCTTGCCTTCTTCACAAGAATGTTGCGAAGCGCTTCTGTTGCAGTAAGCGGATTGTATTCCGAACATAGTCTTATCGCTCCCATTTGGGCCTGGTCGACCCATCGACCAAGTTGCCACTCGACAACATTGCCATTAGACATCCGAGTCTTTACGTCTGCGAAGTCATCTTCAGGATATTCTATGTCTACTATCTGCAATGCCAAGGCTGTGTGTATCCGGCAGAAAGTTGAAAAGACAACCATGTGTTTTTGAACTTGTGAATTGCCGGCATTCATCTCTAGGTGTCCTGGTTGCTCAACGCCTGAACTGGGATCCATTTTAGCGCGAAATTAGATCGACGTTCGAGGGTGCTTCATCATGCAGCGGGTGGCGCGGCGAATCGGGCGCCCCACCGCGCGGAACGGAAGGGACCCACTGGGGAATGTGTGGAGTGAGCACGGTGGGGCTGTTCGCCGTGACAGGACCCGCTGCTGATGTCCGCTCCTTCCTTTCTTGTACCCCATCCATTAAGATACCTCCCATTCTTTCCTCCCGAGAATCTCCATGCGCGCCAAAACCACGTTCTCGTGCCAAGCCTGCGGCCACCAATCGCCGCGGTGGCTCGGCCGCTGTCCCGATTGCGGCGGCTGGAATACGATGAAAGAAGAGCGGCAGGCGCCGACCGGCAAAGGCCGTCCTGCAGCCATCAAGACAGCCCAACCCAAGGCCACACCGATCGCCGAGATCGAAGTCATCGGCGAGGATCGGCGGCTGACACGGATCAGTGAATTCGACCGGGTGCTGGGAGGCGGCGTCATTCCCGGAGCCGTGATCCTGATCGGCGGCGATCCAGGCATCGGCAAGACCACGCTGCTGCTGCAAGCGCTGCCGCGCCTCGCGTCCACGACGCAACCGGTGCTGTACGTTTCGGGCGAAGAATCGCCACGGCAAATTAAAATGCGGGGCCAACGGTTGGGCGTCGAGCATCCGCATTTGTTGATCCTGGCGGAAACCTCTCTTGAACAAATCCTCAAGGCCGTTCAGGAGATTCAGCCGGCCGCGCTGGTGGTCGATTCGATCCAAACCGTCTACACGGAGCAAATCACGTCCGCACCGGGAAGCATCAGTCAAGTGCAGGAAGTCGCGGGCCAATTAATGTGGTTTGCGAAACGCGCGGGCGTGCCGGTCTTCATCATCGGCCATGTAACGAAGGAAGGCGCCATCGCCGGCCCGCGGCTGCTGGAACATATCGTGGATACGGTGCTCTATTTCGAAGGCGACAAAGGGCACAGTTACCGCATTCTCCGCGCGGTCAAGAATCGGTTCGGATCCACGAATGAGATCGGCGTGTTCGAGATGAAAGACTCGGGGTTGGAAGAGGTCAGCAACCCGTCCGAACTGTTCCTGGCCGAGCGGCCGCAACGCAGCACCGGCTCCGTGGTGGTCTCGAGCCTCGAAGGGAGCCGGCCGATCCTCGTGGAACTGCAGGCGCTGGTCTCGTCCACGAGCTATGCCATGCCGAAACGGATGGCCAACGGCGTGGAGCTGAACCGGGTTTCTCTTCTGTTGGCCGTGATGGAAAAACGGCTTGGCCTGCATCTCTCCGGGCAGGACGCGTACGTGAATGTCGTCGGCGGCATGCACATCGATGAGCCGGCCATCGATCTCGGGATCGTCGCGGCGGTGACGTCCAGCTTGCGCGAAGTGCCGGTCGAGCCGGGGCTGTTGGTGTTGGGGGAGGTCGGTCTGGGGGGGGAGGTGCGGGCGATCAGCCAGGCGGAGCTGCGGATTCGGGAAGCGGCGAAGATGGGATTCAAGCGCTGCGTCCTCCCCGAACGCAATGTGGCCAAACTTGATACGATAGAGGGGATCGAATTGATCGGCATTCACGAAGTAGGAGAAGCATTGGATGTGGTCTTGGGCTAACGCCATCGTACGGGTCACCCGTCACTGGTCACTCGTCACGCTGATTTGCTTTTTGTCAGCCAGCTGCGCGCTGTTTACACCGAAAGAAGAAGCCCCTCAGCTGAGGCAGGCGACGGCGGAGGAATTGACGACCCTATTGCGCCAGCGCGAGGCGGCCATCCAGAGCCTGAAGGGTCTCTTCAGCGCCAAAGTCCGCGGCGGCATGCTCCCGATCACGACCCGTGTCGAAGGGGCGCTCTATTATCAACGGCCGAACGCCATGCGCTTGCGCGGCTTTACCGCGGTGGGGAGCGAGCTCTTTGAATTTTTGCAGGCGGACGATCAATATATCCTCCGTCTCCCGACCATGGGCCGGGTCCTGTCCGGGGCCAATTCGGACACCAAGGAGATGGGGAAGCTCGCAAGACCGTTTCAATTGAGCGTATGGGCCATGGGAGGCGTCTTGGGTACCGGCACGATCGCGGCGGAGGAGACCGTGAAATTGAGCGAGGACGGCGATCGCTACCGGCTGGACATCTCCGGTCCTTCGTCGACGGGCGCAGAGATCGTGCGGCGGCGTCTCTGGTTCGATCGCCGGACCTTTCTCGTCGTGAAAGAAGATCGATTGACGGACACAGGCGACGTCGACGCCTCCATTCAGTATGACGACTTTCGGCCGATCGGGGAGCCGGCCGCCATCCCGACCGCATCGAGTCTGTCGGATGAACGCCTGTTGCGGCCGTTCAAAATCTCGCTGGAGGACGGGAAAGGGCAAGGAGCCGTGCAGGTCACGTTTCACGAGATCATTCCGAACCAACCGATCAAACCGAGCGAACTGGGCCGGAGCTGAAGGCGCGCGAGGCGTAAAGCGTGAGACGAGGGGTAAAGAGGCGGAATCGATAGAGCCCATGAAAATCCTCGCAGTCGAGACGGCAACCGCCTGGCAGAGTGTGGCCATTCTCGATGACCGCACGATAGTGGCGCGCCACGATCACGAAGCGGCCGGATCGCACGGCAAGTTGTTATTGCCCACGATCGACCGGTTATTCAGAGAGACCGGGCTGTCGCTCGTGTCGCTCGACGGACTGGTGGTGTCCATCGGGCCTGGTTCCTTTACCGGACTCCGGGTCGGTTTAGCCACGATGTTGGGATTCAGGACGATCAGTAAGCTGCCGCTCGCGGTGGTCCCGACGTTGGAAGGGATGGCGTGGAATCTTCGCGGCGCATCGGACCTGCTCTGTCCGGTGGTGAGCAGCAGGAGGGGAGAAGTGTACTGGGCGGTCTTTCGATGGATCGACGACCATCGCGTCGAACGAATCGTCCCCGAACAAGTGGGGCCGCCCGCGGCACTAGGCGCCCAACTCAAGGAACGCACCATCGTATTCGGAGAAGGTTGGGACCGGGAGTCCGATACCGTCCGAGCCGCGCTTGCTCACCGTGCTACCATTATTAGAGAAGCCGCCATGGAAGCGCACAGACCGTCGGCCGTCTCGATCGGCTTGGCTGGGATTCAGCGGCTGGCGCGTGGAGAGCAGGCGGGCATCGGCGTCGGCCCCTTCTATGTTCAACGATCGGAAGCGGAGCTGAAATACGAGCAGTCCGGCGGCGCGTCGCCGCTCGCGCGCCGCCAGGCCAAACTTTTACGCAAGCGCGGAGGCAGAATGGCCATCGCCGGCGCGAAACGGAAGACCGCTAAATGACCGTTTCCACGTGTGAAATTCTCCCCGCCACGCCGGGGGACCTCAGCGACATCGTGCGGATTGAAGAAGCTTGCTTCTCGGCCCCGTGGACGCGCAAAATGCTGGAAGCGGAGTTGACCGGTAACCAGTTCGCCCATTTTCTCGTGGCGCGGCAGGAACCGGTTCGAGTCTCGGAACGAGCGTCCCTGGTCGGATACCTGTGCTATTGGATCGTGTTTGAGGAACTCCGTTTCATGAACTTGGCGGTCATCGAATCGATGCGGCGGCGAGGGATCGCCCGGTCTCTCGTCGCCGCGGCGCTCCATGCAGGGGCCACTCAGTCGGCAGTGCGGGCCGTCCTCGAAGTGCGCTCCTCGAACCAGGCAGCCCAGCGCTTGTACCGGAGTTTCGGCTTCCAAGAAGCCGGTCTCAGGCCACAGTACTACACCCGGCCGCTCGAAGACGCAGTATTGATGGAACTGGCGCCGATCGCTCCGCAACCGGCCCCCGGTTCGCATGCGAACGGCTGATCAGGAGGCCACGGGAACCATTGCCATAACCTTCATTGGGAGGTGCGACATGCTGACGGACGATGTGATCGCGGAACGGCTACGCCAATCCAACACAGAATTCCGTGAACTGGAAGAGTCTCACCATCGCCTTGATATGGAATTGGTCGACTTGCAGAAACGCCACGTGCTGACGCCGTCGGAAGAACTGTCGAAGAAGCAGTTGCAGAAGGAGAAACTGGCCAAGAAAGACAAGATGGCCGAGATGATCCGCCTCTATCGTGAGCACGGCCTTCAACCGGCCGCCCACTGAGCGCGATGACCGAGGCACCGGCTGTCACCGGCTACAGGAACGAGACTCATGCCGTCGATTGCCCATCCGCTCGCCGTCCATATCCGAACCGTCAAGAAGCGCCTGTTGATTATCGGAGGGACCCTGCTGGTCGCCTTGATGGTCGCGTTTGCCTTTTCGGCCGAGATGATCGCCTGGCTCAATCGTCCCTTCCCCAATCCGCTGGTCTTCTATGGGCCGACGGAGGCGCTGTTCGCGTCGATCAAAGTCTCCTTCCTGGCCGCGGTGATGGCCAGTCTGCCCGTCGCGTTCTATCAATTTTGGAAATTCGTGGAACCGGCGCTGCTTCCGAAGGAGCAGCGCTGGGGCATCCCGATTTTTCTTCTGGCCGGGTTGCTGTTCGCGCTGGGACTCCTGTTTTGCAATCTGGTCATTCTGCCGCTCGTCATTGATTTCTTCGTGAGCTTCGGCATGGATCGGGATATCACACCGGAGCTCAGCGTGGGCACCTACATCGATTTCAATGTCAAATTTCTCCTGACCTTCGGCTTCGCGTTCGAATTGCCTTTGGTGCTCACCATCCTCGCCCGGATCGGCGTCGTGTCGGCGCAGGTCCTGGCGAAATATCGCAAGCACGCCATTCTGAGCTCGCTGATTCTCTCCGCCGTCATCACGCCGGATGCCACGTTGTTCACCATGCTGTTGATGGCGGTGCCGCTGATGATCTTGTATGAAATCGGCATCCTGGGGGCGCGAATCTTCGGAAGAAGGGGACCGACCGACGTGACCCTGCCGCTCGACCCGGATCTGCCCATCGGGACGGCCGGCCATCGAGTTCGGTAACGTACGATGTTGAACCCACCATTCCACAAGCCCATCCTGATCCTGACCACCGTACTGAGCCTCGCCACGCTCGCGTCGGCCGATCAGGGAGCGGCGCCCGGTCCGTTCGATCAGCAGGCGGCCAGCATTCAAGCCTTGACGTCCACCGGTGACCAGAGACTCTACGCCGGCTCCTTCGGTCACGGATTGTTCCGAAGCGACGACCGAGGCGCCACCTGGACGAAATCCGATCAGGGCATCACCGATCCCTTCATTCTCTCGCTCGCGACGGGGAAGGACGGCGCCGTCTATGCCGGGACGTTCCGTGGCGGGGTGTTCCGCACACGCGATCAAGGCAAGACCTGGCAGGCCATCAACAACGGGCTCAAGAGACAAGAAGTGAAGACGCTCTTGGCCGCCGGGGACGTGATGTACGCCGGAACGGCGGACGGAGCCTATCGTCTCAGCGCCGACGAAGACCGCTGGGTCGTCGTCACGACGGGCCTCGACGAAATCCTCGTCCATGCCCTGGCTCAATCCTCCGACGGCACCCTGTACGCCGGCACGTCCGGCAAAGGCGTCTTGCGGTTCAAAGCCAATACGTCGGGGTGGGTGCGCATGCACCACGGCCTCAAAGACCACGAAGGCATGATCGAGAACTTCATTCGCGTCCTGACGATCGATCCGGAAGGCGCCATCTATGCCGGCACGTTCGACGGCGGCGTCTTCCGCAGCGCCGACGGCGGAACGACCTGGCGGCCGATCAGCCGCGCGTTGCCCAACGATTCCATCCGGGGCATCGTCTTCAACAGCCGGGGCCTTTTCGTCGCCACGGGTCACGGCATTTTCAAGACCGTCGACAAGGGTCACCAGTGGGTGCCGCTCAACAACGGCTTGACGAGCATGGCGGTGCAGGTGCTGATCGAATCGGGCGCCGGGACACTCTACGCCGGCACCAATGCAGGCGCGTTTCGCAGTGACGACGATGGAAAAAGCTGGGCCGCCATCAATGTAGGACTCGAAGGAGGCGCCGCACCGCCTCCCTTCCTGTTTCGTTAACCGATCTGCTTCATTCACGAAGAAAGGACGCCATGATGCCAGAGCCGACCGACAAGACCCGGGCCACCATTGCCGTCACCAGCAAGGGACAGACGCTCGGAGAAATCGTCGTGAAATTCTTTCCCGATGTGGCGCCGGGCCACGTAAAGAACTTTACCGACTTGGCGAGAAAAGGATTCTACAACGGCACGACGTTTCATCGCGTCATCCCGGGATTCATGATCCAGGGCGGCGATCCCAACAGCAAAAACGTCGATCGATCTTCGCACGGCATGGGAGGACCCGGGTACAAGATCAAAGCGGAATTCAACAGTACGCCGCACAAGCGGGGCGTACTCTCCATGGCCCGCTCCAACGATCCGGACAGCGCCGGCTCGCAATTTTTCATTTGCGTCTCCGATGCCAATTTTCTCGACTGGCAATACACGGCTTTCGGCAAAGTCGTGAGCGGGCTCGACGTCGTCGATAAGGTGGTGAATATGAAACGCGATGGGCGGGACAATCCGCTCGAACGGGTGGAGATGACGGTCACCGTCACCGACTGACGTGAGGCGTGAAGCGAAGGATTCGGATGGCGAGTCTCCGATGTTTCGCATCACGCGAAACGCCTTACGCATCACGGTAGTCTTTATCTTATCCGGTTGCGCCATTCCGCAAACGCCCTATCGCATCGTCTACGAGGATCCGGTCAACTATGTGCGCCTCGAAGTCGACGACACCGTGCTGCCTGAATGGCCGCCCGGTCACCACGCCCATCCGAAAATTTTCACCCCCGAACAGATGACGCAGATCTTGACCGGCCTCACCGCGCAAGAACACCGCATATGGCTCCAAAGATGGATTCAAGGCGAGGCGCCGCTCGTTCCCGTCTTCCGTGACGAAGAAGTCGCGCTCTTGACTCCGCAGATTGTCGAGGCCTTCGCCGGGGCCAAATACAACGAACGGGTGACCTTCTACCTCAGCCAGCCGCAGACATCGGTCAAGCGAATCATTACGACGGGAGGACTCTACGTTCAGGACAACGAACTGCATGTCATTCTCGGTAACTGGCAGATCGTCTACGGCATCCCGACCTACGGCATGATCTACGATCGTCGCTATCCCATGCGGCCGACCGCGGCCAAAGGCTTCGATTTGTTTTTCAAACCTCCGGCAGCCGTCATCAAGCAACAGAGCAGTCTCTTGGACACCCTCTTGGCCAACGACAAAGACGAGCTCGTCATCGATCTCGATCGACTGGCACCTCCTCAGTTCGCTTCGATGATTCGACGCGCGCAACCACGCTCTACGGCGCAGCGTTTCCATTGATCCATCTCCTCCCCCGTTTGGCCCATTTCGTTGACAAAACATACCCCCACTGTTAGCGTTTGCTGGGGAATGGAGGTCTGCCTTGGGCATCGACCGCAGCAAGGTTCTGCACAGCGCTCAACTCTTCGCGTCCAAAGGTCAATACGACGCAGCGATCAACGAATGGAAGAAGCTTTCGGCGGAATCGCCGGCCGACGGGAGCATCTATAATTCGATCGGCGAATTGCATCTCAAGCGCAACGCCACCGGCGAGGCGGTCGCAGCCTTTCTGCAGTCCGCCAATGCCTTCCGGGCCGAAGGGGCCACGCTCAAAGCGATCGCGACCTACAAGAAAGTCCTCAAACTCGATCCTTCTCGCTACGACATTTATCGGTTTCTCGGCGATCTGAACGCGGAGCGGGGACTGTTGAGCAGCGCCGTCCAGGATTATCTGACGCTCGGAAAGTTTTACCTCAAAGAGCGGAAGACGAAAGAAGCCCTCGAAATCTACAAAAAAATCGTCAGTCAGGATCCTTCGAATCTGGATGCTCAGCAGCGTGTGGCCGAGCTCTGCGTGCAGGAAAACATGCAGGACGAGGCCACCAAAGTCTATTTGCAGCTCGGGCGTGAGCGATCGGCCCAGCAACGATACGGGGAAGCGAAAGAAGCGTACCAGTCGGTCCTGCGCATCGATCCGAACAACAGCGAAGCCACTCAATTCATCGAGCACTTCGAAAAGACCGGCGGGGGACCCGGACCATCGTCGCGAGGGACCTCACAAACGGGAACGGCGACGGGGAAAAGCTTGGATCCGATGGATCTCCTGGCCGAGGCACGGCGGCGTATCGACGAGAAGCAGTATGCGGGCGCCGAAGCGATTCTGAACCAACTCTTGTCGAAGGAACCCGGCAATCCTCAAGTGTGCCAGTTGCTCGCCAAGTTGCACCTCCAGCAGGGACAACTCCAGGTGGCGCTGGGCGAATATCGCTTCTTGGCCGGCGCCGCCTTGCGCGCACAGGAGTACACGCAGGCCGAAACGTTGATCAAGGAATTCTTGACCGTCGAGCCCGACTCGGTCCCGCTGCTGGAACTCCACGGCGAGCTCTACGAGGAACAAGGCGATGCCCAATCCGCCGTTGAGTATTATGGAAAAGCGGTGGAAGTTCTGCTCAAACATCCCGAGCCGGGCATGCCGACTCTGCACGAGGAAATCTTCGACAAGATCCGAAGCCTTGCTCCGGACAGTCCGGTCGTTCACAGGCTCATGTCGCTGATGCAGAGGGAACCGTCACCGGGCGACCACATCGAGCCGGCAACGAGCCCGATCAAGCATGCCGTCCCGACTCTCGCGTCTTCCAAGCCTACCGAAGCCACGAGCAACCCCGCCGAGGAATTTTCTCTTGCGGGAGCCGCACCGGATGACGCATGGAATCTCACATCAACGATCGATCGAGGACACGATCGGCATCTTTCTCTGCCGGCCAATGGGTCGGACCCAGTATCCTCCGCTTCACACCCGGCGGCGGCCGGCGATCCAACCGACGAGGCGATCCACGGCGGTCCCGAGCCTTCATCCGTGCCGGCGAAGCAGGCGCAATTCCAATCATACCTGGAAGCCGGGCAACTGCTGGAGGCGGAACTTTGGCTGGCTCGTCTTTTAAATCAAGAGCCAAACGACGCTGAGGCGAGGACTTATCTGGGGCAAATCTTGGAACGCAAAGGCGATCCGGCCGGCGCGTCTATTCAATACGGCCGAGCGCTCGAGTTGCTCATGGCTTCGGAAGGACCTTCCGAAGCGTGCAACGCGTTGTACCTCAAAATCAAAGAGTTGACGCCGACGAATCCGCTCGTGACCAAGCTCGCGGCATCCTGTGGACCGCCACCGCCTTCTGTTCCGGCATCGGTCTCTTCCGCAGACCCCGCAGACGGCATCGACATGGAGACGCATTACACGCTGGGCGTGGCCTATAAGAATATGGGGCTTCTCGAAGAAGCGAAAGAAGAGTTTCTCCTGTCGATGAAATCACCCACGGTCTTCCTGGATTCCTGTCTCATGACGGCCGTCTGCCTGAAAGAACAAGGCAATGTCGAGGCGGCGAGCGCGCAACTCGAGCGCTTGCTGAGCGACCCGCGCTGTCAGGGTGCGAAAGCGCAAGCGATCCGTTACGAATTGGGCCTCCTGTACGAACGACAAGCGCAATGGCAACGGGCGGTCGCGATGTTCGAATCCATCCCCACCTTCCACGACGTTCCCGAGCGCTTGTCGTCCCTTCGAACTCAACAGACTGAATCGGCTCCGCAGGGCAACGTCTTCCGCTACGCGAGCTGACTTCCCCCAATCTGATTGGGCGCCGGCCTTCCCGCCAACACCGCTTCGATATTATCCAGACAGATCATCCCCATCCGCACTCGAGCCGACCGAGTCGCCGAACCGAGATGTGGCAGGAGGACGACCTGCGGCAGTGCAGTTAGTCCGGGATGGACCCGGGGCTCCTGCTCGTACACGTCCAACCCGGCTCCGGCAATCGTTCCCCTCCGCAAGGCGTCCGCTAAGGCCGCCTCGTCCACCACCGGACCGCGGGCGGTATTGATCAACATCGCTGTCGGTTTCATCAAAGATAATTCCGCCGCGCCGATGAGATGCTGCGTGGCCGCAGTGAGCGGAACGTGCAACGACAGAAAATCAGCCTGGCGAAGCACCTCCGAGAGACTGCCGGCCTGCCATTGCACAGCCGCTTCAGCGAGCGGGCGACGGCTATAGTACAACACCTTCATGCGGAACCCGGCGGCGCGCTCCGCGACGGCCCGGCCGATACGTCCCATGCCGATAATGCCCAGCGTCGTGCCGGCGACCTCGGCTCCCAAAAGTTGTGTAGCAGTCCAGCCGTTCCAATTCCCGGACCGCACCAACGTATCTCCTTCAATGACCCGCCGAGCCGTCGCCAGCAACAGGGCCCATGTGAGATCCGCGGTCGCATCCGTCAGCACGTCAGGCGTGTTGGTCACGACGAGACCGCGCGCCTCGGCGGCGGCAAGATCGATATTGTTATAGCCGACCGCGTAGTTGGCGAGTACGCGCAGTTTCGCGGCGCCGGAGATCACGCCGGCATCGATCCGCTCCAACAACGTGACGATGCCGACATCGGCCTCACGCAACCCCGCACGCAACTCGGCGGGAGACGGACCCTGCTCATGCGGTTCCGTCACCAACCGATATCGCTCATGAATCACGCTCATGACGGGATCGGGGAGAGGACGCGACAGGTAGAGGAGAGGACGCATATCCGACATAGATCAACGGTTATCTTAGCCTGGTCCCAGACGGGCTCACAACCGGCACGGTGCGACACGCCCTGCACGCGACTGCGCCTTGAAGTTGTGTGACGCCATTTGTTATTCTCCGACCACCTTCCGAGACAGGCACCACGTACGAACGCATCTGCGCAAGGAGTCGAGAATGGCCAGCATCAAGCGGGCGCTGATTAGTGTTTCAGATAAAGCCGGTGTCGTGGAGATGGCGCAAGGACTTCAAGCCTTGGGCGCCGAAATTTTATCGACCGGCGGGACGGCGAAAGCGCTCCGGGACGCGGGGGTCCGCGTGACGGACGTCGCCGCCTACACCGGTTCGCCCGAGATTCTTGACGGACGCGTCAAAACGCTGCACCCGAAAATCCACGGTGGGCTCTTGGGACGCCGCTCCGTGCCGGCGCACGTCGAGCAAATGACCCAGCATGGCATCGGTCCCATTGACGTCGTGGTGGTCAATCTCTATCCGTTCGAAGCGACGATTGCGAAGCCGAACTGCCGGTTCGA
>DATFDJ010000081.1:0-20346 GCA_035252115.1 Nitrospira sp.
CAGCGAGAAGGCCGTCTCCGCTCGATGGCCCATCTTCGGGAGGCCATCATCGAGGGAGCGGTCCAGCGAGTGAGACCCAAGATGATGACCGCCTCAGCCATCCTCATCGGTCTCCTGCCAATCATGTGGAGCCACGGCACCGGCGCCGATGTCATGAAACGGATTGCGGCTCCGATGATCGGCGGCATGGTGTCGTCAACCCTGTTAACGCTGGTCGTCATTCCGGTGCTGTATGCCTTGTGGCGGGGCAGGGCTCTGCCGGCCGAGGCACCTGCCGAGGCCGCGGCGGAGAAGCGTCTCGTCCCGTTAGAGAATCCCTGAGGAATGAGAACGCCAAGGAGGGAAATACGATGAAATCCATAACCCAGTTTGTTGCAGTGTCCCTGATGCCTGCTGTGGTGTCGGGCTGTATGTGCATGATGCCGATGGAGAAGATGGATATGGGGAAGGACAACATGGGACAGATGGACATGGGAGACAAAGGCCGGCGTCATGAGATGACCGGAACGAAGAGCGATACAACGAAGGCTGAAAAACGGGTGGGGGACCTGATCGTGGCCTTCTCGACCATTCCTGCGAAACCGACATTGGGCGAGAATGTGTTGCGCGTGAAGCTGACCGATGCTGCCGGAGGAACCGTCAGAGACGCGGTGGTGACGTTTGATGTGACCATGACGATGCCAGGGATGACGGTGATGGAAGAGACAGCGGCCGTGACTAAAGACGTGTATCTGGCAAACACGAACTTTGGCATGGCAGGAGAATGGCAAATCACCGTCAAGATTCAGCGGGCGGGGGCAGTGGAACGGCGTGAACACTTCACTGTCACCGTGACCTGAGAAGCAGGGGCTCTTTAGAGCAACACTCTGACGATGCAGTCCCTGGCTGTGTCGCGACAGTGGTCGGGTGAATGGGGAAATAAGTACACTTAGACAGGTGAAGAGCATGGAGATTCTGAGACAATGCAAGCCGCTTCACATCGTCCTGATCCTTCTGGTCGCCGCGGCTTTTACGGGTTGCACGAGCTTCAAGCGCTGGCTCTACGAAGGATTCGGGCGCGATGGATGGCAACATCGCGAAGAAGTTCTCCAGGCGCTCCACCTGAAGGACGGACAATTCGTCGCGGACATTGGCTCGGGGAGCGGATATTTCACATTCCGGCTTGCAGAAGCTGTACGCCCGACGGGAAAGGTGTATGCGGTAGACGTCGATGCAGGAATGAATGACTATGTGGCATCGCGTACTCGAGAAGAAGACTATACAAACATCGAAGTGATTCTTGCCAAGCCTGATGACCCCTTATTACCGGAGTCCGGCGTCGATCTGATCTTTACCTGTATCGCCTATCACCACCTGGAAGACCGTGTGTCGTACTTTAAGAACGCCAGCAAGTACCTCCGTCCCGGCGGGAGGATAGCGATCATCGATTTCAACGGTGAAGGATGGTTCACGAGACTGATAGGCCACTGGACGCCCCGAGAAGTCATCCTGCAAGAGTTGCAGCAAGCTGGCTACTCACTTCAGCAAGAATTCACCTTCCTTCCGAACCAGGTGTTCCTTGTGTTCTCTCAGTGATGAATTCGCAAGCCACCAGTGAAATAGGAATGGAAAGCTCAGGTGAGGA
This sequence comes from Nitrospira sp., assembly GCA_035252115.1. Taxonomy (GTDB): domain Bacteria; phylum Nitrospirota; class Nitrospiria; order Nitrospirales; family Nitrospiraceae; genus Nitrospira_C. The sequence continues at coordinate 1,625 of DATFDJ010000081.1, forward strand.
GGCCAGGTTGTGAGGTTCCTTGGGTATCCATAGGATGATAGGCTGAGCGGTGAGGCGCATCGTTATGAGCGTCGTCCTCGCCGATAATCGCTGAAAATAGTTAAGTCTTCAGTTAGTGAAGTCCCCCTGTCGGTCAATAATCGCTGCGCGAAGAAGATGCGCTGGCCATTCATCAAGCGCTGCGGCTTGCTGCGACAGATATTGACTCGTATCTTCATCGTAGCTGCCCTCGTGAATGCTCCTTGGGAGGTGGCCCAGTCAGGCCTCTATGTTGAACAGGATGGTGGAAGCATCGCTTGGTGGCATTGCGCGTTCATGGGTCTCGGTGACGGCGTCCTGGTCCTCGGGATATTCTTCATCGGCCGGATCGTTCTCGGCCGTCTGGAGTGGTTTGAGCATCCTGGGCTTAAAGGTTATGCAACGATGCTCGTTAGCGGGCTGGCGATCAGCGTTGCCACTGAATGGATGATGGTATATGTCGCGCATCGGTGGGGCTACACAGAGAGCATGCCACTAATTCCAGGGCTAGGTGTCGGGATTACCCCCATTGCCCAGATGCTGATTCTTCCGCCGTTCGTGTTTTGGGTAGTTGGTAAGTGGCATTGTCACACAAATGCCCGAGCGGGCTTTTGAAGCAGGACTTGCGGTCGCGAGAGTGGAAGCTCTCGACCAGTGTAGGAGGAGTGGGCCATCTAAAGACGAGGCACCAGTGGAAATGACGAATTCCGTTGCTGAGGGGCCAGTAGTGCTCGTGAGCCCTTTACTTGCGATTGTGGTGGGTTAGGGATATAGTGCTGACCGTGATGACTGGCATTCCGAAAGCTTCTTTCCGAAGATTCTCGATCGGCATGATCGTGGCTCTGTTTTTCTGTCAGGTCATTGGTATCGTCTGCCCGATGGTGACTCCAGCCATGTCGTTGCAGACGACCTTGTCCTATGTGAACGCTGAGCATTCGCATCATGCAAGTCACGCGATGGACAATGGACGAAGCTGTCCCGATTCGCTTGTGTCCTCGCCGGATCCTTTTGACACCACCAGCGAGCACGCACCTTCAGGCATATTTGAGATCCCGATAGCAATGGCGCCAGGTCCGGCAGTCGCGGAGTATCAGCCAGAGGCGGTGCCTCGCCGCGATCCTGGTGTTCCTCTCTATACTCTCCTCTCCACGTTCCGTATCTGATAATTCCCTGAGCAATCTTCGCCTCCTCGACCTTGAACCAAGGGCTTTATTGGCCACATCATGGGTTCTTCTTAGCAAGGGAGGTGTTCATGAACCGCTTCCATGTCTTGCAAATAACCCTGGTTCTCACCATCTGCCTCTCTCTGAATTCGCTTGTGAGCCCAATCGGTGCGAGCGCAGAGGAAACCAGACTCGTTTTGGACAGTCTCATCGAGGAACTCACCCGGCAGAACCCCGAGATGAAGGCGGCGCGAGAGCGGTGGGAGGCAGCCAAAGCCGTCGTCCCCCAGGTGCAAACGCTGCCCGATCCCAAGGTTCAAATCGGGTATCAACGGATGCCGATGGTGGAGCCCCTTCAAGGGGCCATGTATGGTCTTGCGCAGGAAATTCCATTCCCTGGCAAGCTGCGCCTCCGAGGTGAGGTAGCCACGCGAGAAGCCGAGCGGCTGGAGCAGGAGTATCTAGCGACGCGGCTCCGGTTGATCGCCAGGCTGAAGCAGGCCTACTTCGATCTGCATTTCATTCACAAAGGCATTGAGATCGTGGAACGAAACAGGCAGCTGCTGGTGCAGTTCGAGAAGACGGCCAAAGCCCGCTACAGCGTAGGGCAAGCAGCCCAGCAGGACATCTTTCGCGCCCAGGTGGAGATTTCCCGTGTCCTCGACCGGCTCGCCGTGCTGGATCAACAAAAAGAAAGTCTGCACGCTGAGATCAATCGTCTCTTGAATCGTCCTCCTGCAGGGCCACTCGGCACTCCAGAAGAGATCCATGTCACGCTCCTCACCGTGCCGTTGCCCGACCTGAGTCAGCGGGCCGAGGGCTTCTCTCCTATCCTGAGAGCCTCCACAAAAGGTGTGGAACGGGGCGAGCAAGCCGTCTCGCTCGCGCGGCGGCAGTACTTTCCTGACTTTGACATTAACGCATTAGGCCTGCGGAACGACCTCATCCACGACAACGGCTACCAGGTGTTGCTCGGAATTAAGATTCCTCTCTGGTACGAAACGAAGCAGCGTCAAGGTGTGAGGGAGGCGGCTGCCGGCTTGAACAGTGCGCGCGAAGAGTTTACGGCCACGCGCCAGGAGGTCTTGTTCCAGGTGAAAGATTCATTTGTGCAGGCGCAGCGTGCGGAGCGCCTCGTGATGATCCTGCGTGATGCGATCATTCCGCAGGCGACGCTGGCCCTCCGAGCTGCGCAATCCAGTTATGCGGTCGGCAAGGTCGATTTTCTCACCCTTCTGAACAGTCTTCTGACCTTACAAGACAGTGAACTCGAACTGCATGGGGAGATGGTCTCACATGAGAAAGCTCTTGCGCGGTTGGAAGCAATAACAGGTGGGCCTTTGACCGGTCAGATACAGGAGGGAATTCAGGGCCAATGATTCGCCGACCTCTGCTTATCAGCCTTGCACTTGTGCTCAGTGGCGGGCTCATTGTCGCCTTGTGGTGGACAACTCGGGATTCCATGCCGTCACCTCCCGCGACCCAGCCTGAGGCAAGGCCAGGCCATGAGGCCATGCCCGGCATGGAATATCCAGCAGCGGAAAAGCCGGTGCCTCAGGAAGAGAAGGAACGGACAAGAGGTGACCGGCCCTTACTGTCACCCGATGTGACATCACGTACCGTGACGATTGCACCCGACCGGTTACAGACGATCGGCGTGATATTCGAAGAGGTGAAACGTCGCCCTCTTGAAAAAGTCATTCGCACGGTCGGCCGGGTAGAAATTGATGAGCGCCGTCTCGCTCGCGTGAACCTCAAATTTGCCGGCTGGATCGATGAGCTGTTGGTGAGCGCGATCGGGGATCATGTGAAGAAGGGAGACGTCTTGTTTACCATCTACAGCCCCGATCTGGTCGCCACGCAAGAAGAGTATCTGCTTGCTGTGCAGAGCATCAAGGAGCTTGGTCAAAGCGAGTTTCCGGAAGTGTCACGCGGAGCGAAAGATCTGCTGGAAGCGACCCGTCGTCGGTTCCAATTGTGGGACATCACTGAGAATCACATCCGGGAGCTTGAGCAAACGGGAAAAGTCCTCCGAACCTTGCCGATGCATTCGCCGATCACCGGCACCGTGACTCGGATGGAAGCACGCCGGGGGACGTACGTGAGCCCGGGAACAGAACTGTACATGATCGCCGATCTCTCCCACATCTGGATCTTTGGCGACATCTATGAATATGAGCTGCCCTTTATCAACATCGGCCAGGGGGCCACGGTCACGCTCTCCTATGATCCTCGCACGAAACTCCATGGCCATGTGGGCTTCATCTATCCGACGCTTGATCCGAAGACGCGCACGGCCAGGGTTCGGTTCGAGTTGGAGAACCCGGGTGAAAAGCTCAAGCCGGAGATGTATGCGAATGTGGAGCTAGGCATCAACCTGGGTACCCGATTGGCCGTGCCCCGGAACGCGATCCTGGAGTCCGGCCAACGCCAGGTCATCTTCATTCACCATGGGGGCGGCAAGCTTGAGTGGCGCACGGTCACGGTCGGAGCGCGAACCGGCGAGTATGTCGAGGTGGTGGAAGGGCTCAAGGAAGGGGATCATATCGTCACATCGGCCAACTTCCTGATCGATTCTGAGAGCCAGTTGAAGGCCGCGGTCGAGAGCATGGGGGGCATGGGAGGGATGAAGCATTGAGAGAACGATCGGCGGCTCCGGAGAGACGAGGTAGCGAATGGTAGAAAAAATTATTGAGTTCAGTGCAAGAAATCGCTTCATCGTCTTTCTCTTGGTCTTTGCCCTCGCCTCGGCTGGCCTCTGGGCCCTGCAGCACACGCCGGTCGATGCGCTACCGGATCTCTCCGATACCCAAGTGATCGTCTATACCACGTGGCCCGGCCGGTCCCCGAATCTCGTGGAGGACCAGATTACCTATCCAATCGTCACCGCCCTTCTATCGGCGCCGAAGGTGACCGTGGTGCGGGGCTTTTCTGACTTCGGCTACTCCTATGTGTACGTCCTCTTTAAAGACGGGACGGATATCTACTGGGCTCGATCCCGCGTGCTCGAGTATCTGAACCAGCTAGCAGGCCGGCTTCCGGCGGGCGTCGCGCCCCAGCTTGGGCCGGATGCCACCGGGGTCGGTTGGGTGTTCCAGTACGCGCTCATCGATGAGTCCGGCAAGCACGATCTCGCCTCCCTGCGGAGTTTTCAGGACTGGTACCTCCGCTATTGGCTCCGCACGGTCGAGGGCGTTGCAGAGGTGGCCAGTATCGGCGGTTTCGTCCGCCAGTACCAAGTCAACTTGGATCCGACAAAGGTCCTGGCCTACCGGCTCTCCATATCCGATATCGTCGAGCGGATCCGAGACAGTAACAACGATGTGGGCGGTCGGGTCGTGGAGTTTTCCGGCATCGAGTACCTGGTCCGGGGGCGGGGTTACATCCAGCGCGTCGAGGACATCGAAAAAATCACCGTGGCCGTCAACCCAAACGGCACACCCATTCTCCTGCGGGATGTGGCATCGGTCAACCTCGGACCAGACATGCGGCGGGGCCTCGTGGAGTTGGATGGACAGGGAGAAGTCGCGGGCGGCATCGTGGTCATGCGGTTCGGCGAGAATGCGCTGACTGTCATCGAACGGCTCAAGGTGAAGCTCAAGGAACTGGAGCCGTCGATGCCGAAAGGCGTCAAAGTCGTCGCTACCTACGATCGGAGCGATCTCATCCAAGAATCCATTGCCACGATCAAAGAGAACCTGATCGAAGAACTGCTCGTGGTCTGTGCTCTGATCGTGGGCTTCCTGCTGCACCTGCGCTCAGCCTTGATGCCGATCTTGACGCTCCCGATCGGAGTGCTGATCTCGTTCATTCCGATCTGGTACTTCGGCACCGGCATGAACATCATGTCGATTGGCGGCATTATCGTCGCGATCGGCGATATGGTCGACGCATCGATCGTCATGGTCGATAACGCCCATCGGCGGCTCGAAGAATGGGAGCGCGCAGGGCGGCCTGGCGACCGTACCCAGGTCCTCATTGACTCTGCCAAAGAGGTTGGGCCTTCGATTTTCGCGTCCCTCTTGGTGATCGCGATTGCGTTCATGCCGGTCTTCACGCTGGAGGCCCAGGAAGGTCGGCTGTTCCGACCACTTGCGGTCACGAAGAACCTCGCGATCGCGATGAGTGCGTTCCTCGCCATCACCCTCATTCCAGCGCTGCTGCCACTGCTGGTTCGTGGTCGTATCATCTCCGAGCAGCGCCATCCGATCAGCCGGACATTGCAACAACTCTATGCGCCCGTTCTTCGTCTGGCCTTGCGGTTCCGGTGGGCCGTGATCGGAGGCGCTGTCTTCCTCACGCTGTTGACCATTCCGCCGTTTCTCCGTCTGGGAGCCGAGTTCATGCCGCCTTTGTACGAAGGCACGATTCTCTACATGCCAACGACGTTGCCCGGTATCTCGGTGACCGAAGCTGGGCGGTTGCTCCAGATCATGGACCGCAAGCTGCGGGCCTTTCCGGAAGTGGAATGGGTCTTTGGCAAAGCGGGGCGGGCGGAGACCTCGACCGATCCGGCGCCGTTCAGCATGATGGAGGTGGTGGTCGAGCTCAAGCCCAAGGAGCAGTGGAGGCTGGGGGTGACCTATGACAGTCTGATCGATGAAATGGACAAGGCGCTTCAACTGCCTGGCGTGACGAATGCCTGGACTATGCCGATCAAGGCGCGCATCGACATGCTCACCACAGGGGTGCGCACACCGGTTGGCATCAAGATTTTTGGCCCCGACCTCAAGGAGATCGAACGCATCGGCCAGCACATGGAGATGGTGTTGAAAGAAGTGCCGGGGACGCGGAGTGTGTATGCCGAGCGCGTTTCTGGTGGCTACTTTCTGGATTTTGACATCAACCGGGATGAGATCGCCCGGTATGGGCTGAAGCTGATGGAGGTCGGACGAATCATTGAGTCGGCGATCGGCGGAGAGAATATCACGACGACGATCGAGGGACGGGAGCGGTACCCCGTGAACCTTCGCTACCTCCGTGAACTGCGCGACGATCCCGACAAGCTTCAGCGGGTGTTGGTGGATACGCCGAGTGGCGCACAGGTACCACTCGGGCAACTGACAACATTACGGTTCGTCACCGGCCCGCCGATGGTCAGGGATGAGAACGCGATGCTGGCCGGGTATGTCTATGTCGACATGGCTGGTCGGGATGTCGGGAGTTATGTGGAAGATCTGAAGCGGGTGGTCAACGAGAACGTGAAGCTGCCCGCGGGTTATACCCTCAGCTGGTCGGGCCAGTATGAGTATATGCAGCGCGTGCGGGAGCGCCTGACCATTTTCATCCCGCTCACAATCGCGATCATTTTTATTCTGTACTACTTCACTTTCCGCTCAGTGGCTGAATCCCTGATGGTTCTCCTTGGCGTCCCGCTGTCTATGGTAGGAGGGATTTGGTCGCTGGCCCTGCTGGGCTACAACATGAGTATCGCCGTCTGGGTGGGTCTGATTGCGCTGGCTGGCGTCGGAGCCGAAACCAGCGCCGTGATGCTGGCCTACCTGGATGAGGCGTGCACCCGCCGGCAGAGGGCCGGCACGCTGCGCACGCTTCCGGATCTGATCGAGACCGTTCAGGAAGGGGCGCTGGTGCGGATCCGGGCGGTCAGCATGACCTCCCTCTCCAACATTCTCGGGCTGCTCCCGGTGATGTGGGCCACCGGGACCGGCGCGGATGTGATGAAGCGGCTGGCCGCGCCGATGGTCGGCGGCGTCTTCACCGCCATGCTCCTGACCCTGGTGGTGATCCCGGCGCTGTACGTCATCTGGCGGTGGCAGACGGAGTTGAAGACCGCCCCTATTACAGAACGGGCAGCGGAGCATGTTCGAGGTGTTGGAGAGGTGGCATCTCATGACTCGGCGGTGTGATGGAGTGATTCGGAACCCGGGTGACAGGAAAGTTGAGGTTTGGTGCATCACTGAGGGCGAGGAGTGCCCAGCTGACTTCTTAGGATGACCATGAAAGCAGCTTTACTGTTGAAGGCCGTAAAACCGAAGGCGAGCGAGACAGGGTAGGGCAATCAATGTACTGGAGGACGTGATGTTATACAGAGAGATCGTCATAATCGCAATGGTGGTGGGCACCTTCCTGACAAACGGGTGCCAGTCAACGCCCAAGCAGACGCTCCTACCAGCCCCAGTTGGTACGAGTGCGGCCGCGGCCCGGCATCATGAAGAGGGGATCAAGGCCTATCAGCAGAATCAGTGGGACAGCGCAAAGCAACACTTCGAATCGGCGATCATCGCGGTGCCAGACATGGCCGAAGCCCACTACAACTTGGGCATGACCTTGTATCGTCTGGGGAACTTGCGCGAAGGCGATACGCATTTCATCAAGGCGGCGAATCTGGCGCCGGGGAACAAGGTCATCTGGGATGCGCCGCCCTTGAGGAATGTGAATGTTCCGGAGAAAGAGGTTGCCGCGCCAGCTTCTGATGGTCACATGCACAGCCACTAAGCTTGCATTGAGAGTCCGTGGAGCATGGAAGGAGCGCAGTAGAAAAGGGGGATCGACATGAAGCAGCACCTTTTGAAAGGGAAGCAGAACGAAAAGGCCGTCAGAACACAGGAGGATAAGCCGCAAGGAAGTGCCTTATCCGATGGGTTACAGGAGCGCATCGCGAAGCGGGCCTATGAGCTCTATCTCGAGCGAGGTTGCCGGGAGGGATGCGCCTTGGAGGACTGGGTAGACGCGGAGCGAGCGATTCTTGCGTCACCCCGAGGGTAGGAGCGAATGTCCTCCTAGCCGACAGGTCCAACGTCGTCGCGACTCAGCAAGGGCGAAGAGAGGAAGTGCATAACCGATGAGCACCGTAAAAGATCCGGTCTGCGGAATGATGGTTCCGGACGGGGAAGGACTCTCTGTTGCCCATCAAGGACGCGAGTTCCGGTTCTGTTCTGATCTCTGCAAACGAACCTTCCTTGCCGCACCGGAAAAATATGCGAGCGGATTGGCAGACTTGGCCCCGGGTGCCCCAGTCGTCACCCGGCGCATCGCCTATTTTTCGATGGAAGTCGCGGCGGACTCCCGTATGCCAACTTACAGTGGGGGCTTGGGCCTGCTGGCTGGCGACACGTTACGATCTTGCGCCGATCTCAAGATCCCGATCGTCGGCGTCAGCCTGCTGTACTGGAAAGGCTATTTCGATCAAACCCTCGACGAATGGGGGAATCAGCACGAGCGTCCGGTGACGTGGGAGCCGAAGGCCTTGCTGCGTGTTCTGCCAACGACCGTGCCGGTCACCCTAGAGAATCGCTCCGTGGCCATCCGTGCGTGGCAATATGACATTGTGGGATCGACCGGGTATCTCGTCCCGCTCCTGCTTCTCGACACGAACCTGCCCGAGAATGCCCCGCGCGACAGAGAACTGACTTCCTGGTTGTATGGCGGAGATGACCGAGATCGACTGGCTCAGGAAATCGTGCTGGGCATCGGCGGCGTCAGAATGCTTCGGGAGCTGGGCTATGCCGAGTTGGAACGATTTCATATGAACGAAGGCCATGCGGCCCTGCTCACCCTCGAGCTGCTGCGTACCACAAAACCGGAGGGCACGGCGGAGTGGAATTTCAACAGTGCAAGAAGTCATTGCATCTTCACGACACACACGCCTGTATCGGCGGGCCATGATCAGTTTTCCTATGACCTGGTGAGGAACGAAATAGGCGACCTCGTGCCCTTGGAGATCGTGCAAATGCTGGGAGGCCGTGACCGACTGAATATGACGCTGCTGGGGTTGAACCTCAGTCGGTATGTCAACGGGGTGGCGAAGAAGCACGGCGAGGTGTCGCAGCAGATGTTCCCCGGTTATTCCATTGATTCGATCACGAACGGCGTGCACTCGACGACGTGGACCTGCGAGAGCTTCAAGGCCTTGTATGACCGGCACATCCCCGGTTGGGTCAATGATCCCTTCTCGCTTCGATACGCCATCAGTATTCCGAACGACGAGATCTGGGCAGCTCATCTTGAAGCCAAGCAGCGCTTACTTCATGAGGTGCAGACCAGAACAGGAGTGCAGCTGCGCCACGACGCATTCACCATCGGGTTTGCTCGTCGCGCGACGTTGTACAAACGCGCCGATCTCCTGCTCTCAGATCCTAATCAGCTCAGAGACATTGCGAAACACGTGGGCTCAATTCAGTTCATCTTTGCGGGCAAGGCGCATCCGAAGGATGAACAAGGAAAAGAGGTGATCCGGCGAGTGGTGCGGGTTGCGAAGGAACTGAGAAATGACGTCATGATCCTCTACTTAGTGAACTATGACATGTTCTTGGCCCAACTGCTGACCGCAGGGGTCGATCTGTGGTTGAACACGCCACTACGACCGTTGGAAGCCTCAGGCACCTCGGGGATGAAAGCCGCCCATAACGGCGTGCCGAGCTTGAGCGTGCTGGACGGGTGGTGGATCGAAGGCCATATCGAGGGCGTGACCGGATGGTCGATCGGACCAAGGCCCAGTGAGCGTTCGCAGGAGGGTGATGTGAATGCGCGAGATGCCGCTGAGCTATATCAGAAGTTACGATGGGTGATTGCACCCCTGTTCTTCCAGCATCACGAGCAATGGATTGATGTCATGCGGCACACGATCGCCTTCAATGGCTCCTTCTTCAACACGCACCGCATGGTGCAACAGTATGCGGCGAATGCCTATGTGTGATCCTCGATCGGGCCCGTCAACTCGTCTCTGGATTGTGCCCTGTGCGTTCCTGGCGATTATGAGATTTTTTCTGCTGACGGAGCACCGGGCTCATGTCTTCGGCCTGCTGCCGTATGTGCTGCTCCTGGCGTGTCCCTTGCTGCATTTGTTCCCGCACGGGAAGCACGGGCATCACGACGACGCACAGCAGAATGAGAGGAGCCATCCTGGCTCGCCGACCTGTGCCGCAGGATGAGCAGCGAGGAGAGCAGGTAGCTGACACGGCCGCCATTGTGCGGCTGAGCGCGTTGGTGCGTGAACACCGCGTGTGCTGGGAGGTGTTACCGGAACTGCTTCCAGTGCCGGACGAGCAGCCGCTGCAGATCGGCTTCAATCTGGAACTCTACGGCGCCCACGCGCACGGAACCGAACCGCCGCATCCCGGCTGCGAGCAATGCCGGATCATTCTGGGCCATCTGTGCGAGATCGCAGAGTGGATCCTGCCGAAGGTGGAGCGGCCTTCGCGGTACGACATCTCCGTCAGGGACAATGTCATTCTCTATGACCCCGTCCGACACCATCGGTCGGAGGTGACGGTCACGATCACAATTCTCCATCGAGCGCAGCGGGAGGCCCCTGTGGACGCGTGCGAAGTCTTTTGCCTCCACGAGATGCAAAGCAAACTCAAGCAGATTGGGGCACGGCAGGGATGCTGGGAAGGAGAATAGCTACAGGAGACGCAGAGGATGTGGGCGCTTCGGGTGTCGCGACGATGAGGTGATGGGAGGTGAGAAGCATGACGCAGAGCAAAGAAATGGACCGCGTATGCGGGATGTGGGTGGAGATGAAGGACGCCCGCTTCACCAGCAGCTATAACGGGACCACCTATTACGTTTGTTCCCAAGGCTGCAAAGACCAATTCGACCAGGATCCCGAGCGGTACATGAAGGGATTTGAGGGCCGCAAACCTTGAAGCCATCGGCCTGTCGGATATTGCCCGTGGGAAGATAACATGACACTCCGAACATTGACGCTGCCCCTCAAAGTCCTGGCGAGCGCATTTCTGCTCACGATCGGCGTCGCCTACCTCTTCGCCTTGGCCTACCTCTATTTGATTGAGGTAGAACCACACACGAAGCACGGCATGGGACTCGTCGCCGCGGTGATCATGAAATATTACGGGCAGCGCGATACGACCAAGCTTGAAGCAGCCCTCAGAGGCCCGATGGCCGAGTATGTCAGCGACTCACAACGAAGACAGCTCGTTCAGTGGATACGACAAGGGGCGGGGGAAGCGGATTTCCTAAAGGTCCAGCCGATCCTCACGCAGGCGTGTGCGGAATGTCACAGCGCGTCGTCTGGGACGGGTTTGCCGTCGCTGACGTCCTATACGGAAGTTGCTCGCTATACAGAGATAGACCTCGGGCAATCCATCAAGTCACTGGTGCGAGTCTCCCATATTCATCTATTCGGCATGAGCTTCATCTTTATGCTCACGAGCCTCATCTTCGTCTTCAGTGAGATCCCCGCCTCCGTTCGGGCCATTCTGGTGGCAATTCCCTTCATCGCCATCTGGCTGGACATTGGGTCCTGGTGGGTGACCAAACACAATCCGATCTTTGCCTACATCGTAATCGGTGGGGGGGCATTGATGGGACTATCCCTGGCTCTGCAAATTGGACTCTCGTTCTATGACATGTGGTTCGCTCGGGAAAAGGATTAACTCATCTGCTGTTCAAACACGGGAGAAAAGAGAATGGGGCACGAAGATCGTCGATTGGCAACAAGGGAACGCAGCGTGCCGCTCAGGATGTTGGGAGTCATCGGATGCGTGGTCTGTCTGGGCTGGGCTTTCGCGATGGCGGATGAGGGCGCTGAGGAAGCCATCCCACCGGAGTATGCCGGAAAAGTCCTGCCAGCCGGAATGGGGGACGATTCCAGAGTACGTGTAACAGGAAAGGAGATTTACGAAGGCGTAGTCAATCCCGAGATCAACTGCGCCCGGTGTCATGGGATCGACGGCAAGCCGACCAAGCTGGGGAAGGGGGCTCCGGATCTTTCGGATCCAGCGCTGAGCACGAAGCATTCGGACGCGCGGTGGTTCTGGCGCATCTCCGAGAAAAAGCCCGGCTCCAAGATGCCGGGGTACAAGGACAAGTTAAGTGAAGAGCAGCGGTGGGAGGTGATCGCGTATCTGCGCATCTTGGCCCAGTCGGGCAGGTAGGACCGCTTTGGAAAGGGACCGAGGATGAAGAAACCACTGCTACCGGTGACCATTGCACTGATGCTCGTGGTGTTGGCCGCCGTGGTGTTGTCGCCCGCCAGGCGGGCTGCGGCGATTCCGGTTTTTTCACGCGAACACGGCCTCAAGTGTAGTGACTGCCATGCGCCGTTTCCACTGCTAAACGAGTTCGGCATGGAGTTCAAACAACGTGGCTTCCGACTCCCGGGCGAGAACGGCAAATACCCCTGGGAGCTGCAGAGTCTGCCCGTCTCGGTGATCGGCACCATGCAGTATCTCAATGCCCACCAAGATGATCCGGTGACGAAAGCGAGGCTTTCGACCACGAGCGAGGCCCAGATCGATGAGGTGGAGCTGATGGCCGCGGGCACCGCGGCGCCCAAGGTTGGGTTTCTGGCAGAGTTCGCCCAAAATGTCGCTGATGGAGGGCCCTTCACCAATGAGCAGGTCTGGATGCAGTTCAGCGATATTCTACCTGCCAGTGTGCTGAACGTGCGCGCGGGCCAAATGCTGAACGAACACTACTATCTGTCACAGAAACGGCGGTTGACGTTCCAACAGTACCTGGCTCCGGTGACCTTCAATGTGACGGGAGCTGAGTTGAATGGTCTCTGGTCCGGCTTTCGGTACGCGGCCGGGATTGTGAACGATGAACGGGAGGAGGGAACGAATCCCCCCACGGTCAATCTGAACACGAAGCTGCAAGGCTTCTATGCCTGGGGCAGCAAAACCTTGTGGGACCACATCATCGGGATCCGGTATATCAACACGAAAGCCAATTCGGACAATCCTTCTCCAATCATTGACGGGCGGACCCGGCAGCAATTGGACGCCACCTTGAACCTCCGATTCAATCGGGGCCAAATCCTGCTCGGCTACTACTATAACTGGGACATCGGCGGAGTGTACAAACAAAACCGGAACAATTACCTGGTCGAGGGTATTCTGGAGGTGCTCCCCGAGAAGTTATTTCTGGATGCACGCTACGAGATGCAGGACACGGGGAGCGTCGCCGGAAGCCCGAACAATCCTGTCACGGCGAACGGGACGCTCGTGACAGGCCATATCTCCTACTACGTGGTCGAGAATGTGCGCCTTGTAGCAGAGTTCACCAAGGTCAGAGGTGAGGGACTCAACGTACTCGCGATTGGGGAACCCAACAGCGTCGCATCAAGCAGCCAAGAGCGCTACCTGCTCGGCATTCATTTCGCCTTCTAGCGTCCGACGACCATGCAAGTCCCCCATCGAAGGCAGTGGTAAGCCCGACGCGGGTCAAAAGTGTTTGGACAGTGCCGCTTCTGCATCGATACGAGGTGAGGGCCGCAGACCTGTAGTGATGCAGGCGCATCACCAGTGAGCAAGCAATCGCGGCGGGATATCGACGGCTGAGGAGCCTTGTTTCTACACGCTCGAGGTTTCAATGAACCATAGGAGACACACCAATCACGGACAGGCTTCTGATCCACACCTTGGTCACCAGATGTTGCACGACCAGAGGAGCCATGACCGCCACGCGGGTCATTCCGTGGAGATGTTTCGCGACAAGTTCTGGTTGAGTTTCGCGCTCACCATTCCCACGGTCCTCTGGTCGCCAGAAGTCCAGCATTGGCTGGGGTACACGGCGCCCTCCTTCCCTGGCTCCAGATTCATTCCTGCCATCTTCGGCACCGCCGTATTCCTGTATGGGGGCCTCGTATTCTTGCGGGGGGCACTGGGTGAGCTGGCCGACCGCAAGCCAGGCATGATGACGCTCATCAGCTTGGCGATCATCGTCGCATTTGGGACGTCGTTGGCTGCGACAGTCGGCCTGTTCCAGGTCGAAGTCTGGTGGGAACTTGCCTCATTGATTACGATCATGGTGTTGGGCCACTGGCTTGAAATGCGCGCCATTTCCCAAGCTCGGGGCGCGCTCAATGCACTTGCGGCGTTGCTTCCAGACACGGCCGAACGGATCACCGGTGCGGGCGTTCATACCGTGCCACTGGCGGAATTGCGCATGGGTGACATGGTCCTTGTGCGGCCTGGAACCCGTGTCCCGGCGGATGGCGCCGTCGTCGAAGGCGCAGCCGATGTCGATGAGTCGATGATCACCGGCGAGTCGAAGGCGGTCTCTAAGGGACCGGGGACAACTGTCATCGCGGGAACGATCGCCGGCGGTGGCAGCCTCCGCGTCCGTGTGACCGCCGTCGGCGAGCAGACCGCCCTTTCCGGCATCATGCGGCTGGTTGCCGCCGCCCAATCGTCAAGTTCTCGCACGCAAGCCCTGGCTGACCGTGCCGCCGCCATGCTGTTCTACGTGGCCATTGCCTCCGGCGCAATGACGTTCCTCTACTGGTGGCTGTCGGGGGACACGCAACACGCCCTGATCCGGACGGCCACCGTCCTTATCATTGCGTGCCCCCATGCATTGGGGCTGGCCATTCCGTTGGTGATCGCCATTTCCACTTCCCTCGGCGCGCGAAATGGTTTGCTCGTGAAGGACAGGCTGGCACTTGAACGGGCCCGCCTGTTGGACATGGTGATCTTCGATAAGACCGGCACACTGACTCGCGGTGCGCCCGCAGTCACCGAAATCGCAGCTGCGCCTGGTACGTCGGATGCCGAATTGCTTGCGGTCGCCGCGGCGGTCGAGGCCAACTCCGAGCATCCGCTGGCGAGGGCCATCGTCGAAGAAGCCAAACGCCGAGGCGCCCGCCAAATGCAAGCGGCCGGCTTCGAATCTCTGGCAGGGCGAGGAGCGCGGGCCATGGTCGATGGCAAACGCATTGCCGTCGGTGGACCGCGTCTGTTGGCCGAGGCCAAGGCCACGGTGCCTCCAGAGGTTGAGAAGGTGACGAACGTCTGGGCGTCGGAAGGACGGACCATGTTGTCCGTCGTGACCGAAGGACACTGGTTCGGAGGGCTGGCTGTAGAAGACGAGATCCGACCGGAGTCCCGTGAAGCCGTCACCGACCTGCATCGGCTGGGTATTCGAGTCGCAATGATCACGGGAGATTCGAAGACCGTAGCCGCATCCGTTGCCCGCCGCCTTGGCATCGATGAGGTTGCAGCCGAAGTGCTCCCCGGTGAAAAGGCGGAGGCCGTCAAGCGGTTTCAAACGGGTGGCAAGCGAGTCGCCATGGTGGGAGACGGCGTGAACGATGCTCCGGCATTGGCCACGGCCGATGTCGGGATTGCGATTGGTGCGGGGACGGATGTGGCCATTGAATCCGCGGGCATCGTGCTTGTGCGTAGCGATCCACGCGACGTGGTTGGAGCCATCGAGCTCTCTCGGGCAAGCTACCGGAAAATGATTCAAAACCTTGTGTGGGCGACCGCGTACAACGTCGTCGCCATCCCGGTCGCCGGGGGACTCTTCGTCCCCTGGGGATTCGATCTCCCCATGAGTGTGGGAGCCGTCGCGATGAGCGCGTCCACCATCATTGTGGCAGTCAATGCGCAGTGGCTTCGTCATATGGCGCTGCGGCGTGAGGTTCTAAACAAGGTCTAGGGGCATCACCTTTGTCTGTGAGGACGAGTAAGTGATGCGGTGAATAGGGTCTCGTCAGCTAAGCCTGTGAGATGTGGTTAGAAACGCCGGAGAAGTTCCTGCCGCTTCTGCAGATAGTCGTCGTCGGTGATCAGGCCCTGTTCGTGCCACGTCTTCAAGCGGTGGAGTTTCTCTTCGATTGTCGCAGCTGGAATCTCTGGTTCAGTCTGAGTCGGAGAAGAACCTCGGCCAGCCTGTGCGAGGTCGGCAAGAACAGCTCCATAGGTGATTGAGAGAATCGGCGCAGCGGTCATAGCCATCGTCTCCGGAAGGTCATGCTTAGCGAGCGTGGTTTGGTAACGTCTAGGCATGAAGCGAAAATTCACCTCGCCAAGAGGGTGCAGTGGAACGTCGCGAGCGGCATCGAGCTTTCGCTGCGTTGTCGTAGGTCTGCGGGCATTCGCTAGCAGAATGAGGAGTTGGTTGCCTTGGATGAGCAGCCCGCCAGTAGTGACAAGGGGGATGCCATCCTCGCGGGTCCGCCGGAGGAAAAAGACCGCCGTTTCATTAGGCCGCGCTTTGGCCAATGCGACTTGGAGGTGAGGAGCGAGGAGGTCGGCATCGCCATTGGGAAATGCTGGTTGCGGCTGTGGGGCTTTTCTCAGGACCCAGTAGCTGACAAAACTGATCTCCGGCTCGATCCTCACGGATCGCAAGATCTCAGCGAGATCAGCTGCAGTCAGGTCAGCCATGGTCCCAGGCGCCTCCCGCGAACTCTCTGCCTGCAACGCGAGACTGTCTAACCGCACGAGGACGGTTGGGTCTTCGTAGAGTACGGTTCGGGAGAAGGTCGGTGAATTCAAACAGCCCGTGAGGAGAGAGGCCATTATAATGAGAGCAAGGCCAGAGCCGCAGATCCATCTTCTTGTGAAGAACGTAACCAGGATGGTCATCTGGCGTGATTATAAGAAGAGCAGGGGAGGAGGACAAGGTGCTGCACCGGTCAGATTCTTCTCCGAGAATGCAAAAGACAGCCTCATGGTTCCCGACGTGAACGATGAGCTGATATCGGACGGTAGAGATGGCTCAGGATTGTCCAGAGTGAAACAGGTTTGCTCCTGAGGTGACATGAACCCCAACGACTGGCATACGCTGACGGTCAAGGCGCTTGAAACTGCTTTGCATTCAAATTGGGACACGGGGTTGACCGAGGCTGAAGCTCGGCGCCGGCTTGTCGAGCAGGGCCCCAACGAACTGCCAGAAACTCCTCCCACCTCTCCCCTCACGATTCTGCTGGCCCAATTTTCCAGTCTGATTGTGTGGGTTCTGATCGGGGCCGCAGTCGTCTCCGGTTTGTTGCAAGAATGGGTGGACACGGGGGCGATTCTCGCCATCGTGATCCTCAATGCGATCCTTGGATTCGTTCAGGAATTCAGAGCTGAGCGCTCATTAGCGGCGCTGAAAAAACTGTCTGTGGCAACCGCCCATGTGATCCGACAAGAAGTCGTCCAGTCCATTCCAGCCCGTGAGCTTGTGCCGGGAGATCTCATTCAAGTGGAGGCAGGAGATCGGATCCCGGCAGATGCTCGGTTGGTCTATGCCACCGGCTTCCAGACGCAGGAAGCTTCCCTGACGGGGGAATCCACACCAGTTTCCAAATCGACCGAGCCGATTTCCCAGGCAGACGTCCCCTTGGGTGACCGGCACAACATGCTCTTCATGGGAACTATCGCTGTTTCGGGGAAAGGGCGGGCGCTGGTGACTGCGACCGGAGCCCAGACGGAGCTCGGGAAGATTGCTGCGTTGATCCATCGGGAGGCACAGGCGGAGCAGGAAGAGACGCCGCTTCAGCGCCGGCTTGAACAATTGGGGCATATCCTCCTGTGGATGTCACTGGGCATTGTCGTGGTGGTGTTCCTCCTCGGAACCCTTCGAGGCATCCCCATTGTCACCATGTTCCTGACCTCGGTCAGTCTGGCCGTCGCGGCGATTCCGGAAGGTCTGCCGGCTGTGGTGACAATCACGCTGGCCCTCGGTGTCACACGCATGGTGAGACGACATGCCTTGATTCGACGGCTCCCGGCGGTCGAGACGCTTGGCTCGACCACGGTCATCTGCTCCGACAAGACCGGCACGCTCACGAAGAACGAGATGACGGTGACGACCCTCTACCAAGGGGGTGAGATCTTCACCGTGACCGGCGAAGGGTATGCGCCGACGGGGGAGATCCGGTCGGACAGTGAGCCCGTGACACCAGCGCTGAAACCGGGACTCATGGCACTCTTGCGCGCCTCGGTGTTGTGTAACGGAGCTGAGCTGCGATTAGAGGCCTTTCTCTGGAAGATCGTGGGTGATCCCACCGAAGGCGCGTTGCTGGTCGCAGCATCCAAGGCGGAGCTGACGAAGAACAACCTCGAACCGGAAAATCCCTGGCTGGGCGAAGTCCCTTTTGATTCAGAGCGAAAGAAGATGACCGTGGTGCGCCGAACTGCATCCGGTCCGGTTGCCTTTGTCAAAGGGGCCCCGGATGTCTTGCTGCGCGACTGCCACGCCTGGCTCACGCGAGGCGGCGAAGTTCAGCGGCTCACGGATGCGATCCGCGAAGACATCACGGCCACCAATCAGCACCTTGCGTCACAAGCGCTCAGAGTCCTCGGGGTAGCCATGCGTCCGCTGGACCGGATTCCGGATACGTATGACGCGAAGAGTCTAGAGCGCGATCTCGTCTTCTTGGGATTGGTCGGCATGAAAGATCCGATCAGACCGGAAGCGAAGGTGGCGGTGGAGGCCTGTCGCGCCGCTGGGATTCAGACCGTCATGATCACAGGCGATCACAAGGACACGGCGGTCGCCATTGCAAATGAGCTAGGGATGATGGAGGGGGGTGCGCAAGCGATCTCGGGTGCGGAACTGAATCAGCTCTCGGATGGTGAGCTGCGCGATCGGGTGAAGAGAGCGGCCGTCTATGCGCGTGTCACGGCAGAACATAAGCTCCGAGTCGTCCGCGCGTGGAAGCAGCAAGGTGCGGTGGTGGCCATGACCGGTGATGGGGTGAACGATGCGCCGGCGCTGAAGGCTGCCGATATCGGAGTGGCCATGGGGATCACGGGCACCGACGTCACCAAGGAAGCTTCTGATATGGTCATCACGGACGACAACTTTGCCTCCATTGCGGCAGCGGTCGAGGAAGGCCGG
>DATFDJ010000082.1:0-6127 GCA_035252115.1 Nitrospira sp.
TGGGCGGCAGCGCCGCGATCGAGACGGCCCCGATGAGGAAGCACAGACCCGTCCAGGGCATCCGACGCAAGAGCCCGCCATAGTGTTCCATGTTCCGAGTGCCTGTGGCATAGACCAGCGACCCGGCCCCCAGGAACAGCAGAGCTTTGAACATGGCGTGGTTGATGGTGTGATACAGCCCGGCGATGAGTCCAAGCGCGGCCAGTTCTTCCAGCCCATAACTGTGGAACAGCATTCCGGCGCCGATCCCCAGCAGGATGATGCCGATGTTTTCGACGCTATGATAGGCGAGAAGACTCTTGAGATCGTGCTCCATCAGCGCGTACATGACGCCGAGCAACGCGGACACGGCTCCGATGAGGAGCAAGAGAAAGCCCCACCACCACGGCATTTGTCCGCCCAAGAAATCGAAAGTCATCCGAAGGAGTCCATAGACGGCGGTCTTGATCATGACGCCCGACATCAAGGCCGAAATATGAGAGGGCGCAGCCGGATGGGCGTAAGGCAGCCACACGTGGAGCGGAACAATCCCGGCCTTCGTCCCAAAGCCGACAAGAGCGGCGAGAAAGACGAAGGTGCGAAGTGTTTCCGACAAGGGCTGCTCAGGATGGCGGAAGGCGTCGAAGGAAAATGTGCCGGCCTCTCGGAACAACAACAGGAAGGCGAGAACAATGAAGGCGGTGCCGATATGGGTCATGATCAAGTAGAAAAAGCCTGCGTGGCGGACCTCGGCTTCCTGATGTTCTGTGACCACGAGGAAATAGGAGGTCAATGACATTAGTTCCCATACGAGGAGAAACAAGAAGCCGTTGTCCGCGAGGACCACCAGCGTCATCGAACCGAGGAAGCCGTTGAAGAGCGAGCAGACGGCGACAGGTGAACCGGATCCACGGATCTCCGTGACATAGCCGACCGCATAGATCGATGCAGCAAGGCCGACTAAGGAGATCGTGAGCACAAAAAAAGCGGCGAGCGGATCAAGCCGCAGCGCGAACGCCAACAGGGGAAGCGTGGAAGGAAAGGACACCGTGAGCGGCGCAGGGGCCAGCAGCCCGCCCATACCGACGATCATGCCCGTGGCACCGGCCAAGCCCGCAAGCGTGTGAGCAAGGAGGTTCTGAACTCTCGGTCTTCCCGAACAACAGAGCGGAAGGACAATACCCGCAGCATAGACCGCCAGCATGCCGAGCAGTAAGGCGGTCATCGGGTCCAGGTCCACGAGCGGCAGCCCCGCCCCCTTAAACGGCGGTATCGCGGGTTGTGATGAGGAATGATTTGTGACAGGGATGAAACCCTAATTCTTGATGTGATCGAAAATGGAAAAGGGAGTCTTGACTCGCCCGTTTAGTGGCGCTGCTTCTGGATCATCGGATCGATGTCTTTCTGCGCTTCTTCGGTCACGCCGTAGCGGACATACGCATGATCCAGCACCTCGTTGGCATAGAGCCGCCCGGTCGGGGCCGGGACCGCGATATGCGTCCCGACGGTTTCCTTCGGGGCGATGGTGACGGTGTGCTCGATCGTGCTGCGGACGTAGGGATGCCACACGACCAATTTATAGGTGCCCGGCGGAACATCGGTCATGGTGAACCGGCCCTGTTCGTCCGTCTTCGCAAAGTAGGGATTATTGACGGCCAAGCCCCAGCTTTCCATGTACGCGTGGAAACCGCATTGCATGGCGAAAATCCGCCGGTTCTTGCTGAGATTGACGAATTGTTTCACGGGAGCGCCGGCCATGTGTTTGTGGTACATGGCGGTCTCGCTGCGATCTTTGAAGTTGCGCGGGTGCTGCGGGTTCATCGGCAACGGCACGTTGAACAGGACGCGCGGCCCCAAATGCGACGTTTCATAGGCTTGAATGTCGTGCATGACGGGATCCATGTTCACGACCGTGACCGACTGATCGTCCCGGACCACTGTTGTAAACGGAAGGAAGCGGCAGTCTCGCGCTTCGATTTGCGGCATGCCCCTCTCGTCGAACGCTTTGCCACGCTCGATGCCTTCCAGATAGACCACGACCTCGCGGAATTCGCCGGCAGGTCCGATCTGGAACGGCTGGAGAATGCGCCAGCCTTGCCCGTCTGAAATGCGGCCGCAGTAGTAGGGATCCGGCAGCGTCACGAGGTTGTACCCTTTCGGCTTCGGGACCGGCCCATCGAGCTTCACCGTACCCGTAAGCGTTCCGCCATCCGAAACGGTGATTTCTTCATAGGCATGGAGGGGCAGACCCAGTCCCGTTACGAATCCTGTTACAAAAACGACGAGTGCGGTGACGACATATCGCATTCCTTTCCTCTCCTCGTGAGCGCCGATGGATTTCAGTGCCGGCATAGAAGGCATTTCCTCAAAGCCATTCCGGTCTGTACTAGACACGATAGGCATTGTGGACGCCCTTCAGCCCCGAGATACTGAGCCAGCAGACGGAATATCTGTTGAGAAAGAAATGATCGTAGACAGCGGATAGAAACAATCGTCCTTCGTCCGGCTCGATCACGACGCCCGTCCAGTCCTTGATCCCTCGACGCAGCGTTTCCCGCAATCCGGAGTGGTTTGTCGCCACTGCTCCAGTGACGAGATCCAACCAGACCAACGTTGTCGTCCCTCTCGGATACTGCACGGCTACGGCATCAACATGTTCGGACATGACCTTGCCACTTCTCCGACCGCCTGACTAAATACGACGTTTCGGTCCAAATCGTGTGACTGTGCTCCCTAGCCAGTGACGTCGCCGGGATGAACGTATACGGTTTCGGCTTCCATGAAACCTCCGTCCCCATGACGGTACGTGACTTCTACGAATTCGCCTTCTTTCAGGTTCGAAAGATCGACTCGTTCAACGCCCCGCGCCACGGTGGTCTGTCGTTCGATCAAAGCACGGATACGGATCGTGACGCCTCCTGGCAGCAGCGTTCGTATCTGAATCCCGCGGTTGGGAGTTTCATTGATCTCTACGCGTTCTAAGATGCCCCAGATGGTCGGCACAATCCGCCTGAGTCCCGCGGCAATTTCGAGGAAGCCCCCACATCTTTCCGTTTGCAAGACAGTGCAGGGAAGATGCCATCCACGAAAAGCCGGCGGCGAAGGACGGCGGCGTGCCGCATATTGCGGGCTTACGAAATCATGATTGATGAACGCGTCATGTAGCGGACGAGCAAGAAAAATGA
This sequence comes from Nitrospira sp., assembly GCA_035252115.1. GTDB lineage: Bacteria > Nitrospirota > Nitrospiria > Nitrospirales > Nitrospiraceae > Nitrospira_C. The sequence goes on from DATFDJ010000082.1 coordinate 3,165, forward strand.
ACTGTGCAAGAATTGCAGATTCTGACGTGGGAGCAGGAATTACGGCTGCAGTTTTTGCAGCGAGACAAAAGGTGAACTCGTAAGGCGCGGCATCAAGACGGCTGAACGATGCAAGAAATGCCTGGCGGCTTGATCTGGCCAAAAAAAAAGGAAAGCATACCGATAGGGCGCAGCTAGTCGCGAATTCCATACTCCTTTATTTTGTACTGAAGGCTCCGCGGGCTGATGCCCAAGAGCTTCGCCGCTTTTTCGCGATGGTTCGTGACTTCCTTGAGCGTCCGCTCGATGACCTCTCGCTCGATCTCTTCAAGGGGGGTTCCGAGCGTGACGAGCATGGTCCTGGCGTCCTCCTTACTGGCCTGAACTTCTTCGGGGAGATGCTCAGGACGAATGACCGGATCCTTCACCGTCACGACCAGTCGCTCCATCAAGTTCCGGAGCTGGCGGATGTTGCCCGGCCAGGCGTACAAGCGGAGCAACCGCATAGCTTCCCGAGAAATATCTTTCGGCACACGATGATGTTGGGTGCAGAATTCGTTCAGAAAGCGCTCCGCGAGCAACGGAATGTCTCCCGCTCGATCACGGAGCGGCGGGAGACGGATCGGAACGACATTGAGCCGATAATAGAGATCTTCGCGAAAATCTCCCTGCTTCACCGACTCTTCCAGGTTCCGATTCGTGGCGGCAATGATCCGCGTATCGACTTTGACGAGCTTGGTCCCCCCGAGCCGCCGAAATTCCTTGGTCTCCAGCACACGGAGGAAATCGACCTGCGACTTGAGCGATAGTTCACCGACTTCGTCCAGCAACAAGGTTCCCCTGTCGGCCAGCTCGAACCGGCCCATCTTGTTTGCCATGGCGCCGGTGAAGGCGCCCCTTTCGTATCCGAAGAGCTCACTTTCAAACAGGTTCTCGGGCAAGGCTCCGCAATTCAACGTGACAAAGGGGCCGTCGGCCCGCGGGCTCTTCTGGTGAATGGCTCGAGCGGCGATTTCTTTGCCCGTTCCACTTTCCCCCGTCAGCAGAACGGTGACATCGCTGTCCGCCACCATGGCCACAAGGCTGTAGACCCGCTGCATCGGGTCACTATCACCGATTAATACGTCGAAGCGCTGGCGGGTTTCCAGGCGATCCTTCAGTTGTTTGTTTTCGAACGCCAACGCATGGCGCTCGAGCGCTTTTGCGACGACCACGGGAAAGCGTTCCCGATCGATCGGTTTGGTCAGATAATCGTACACGCCGAGCCGCATGGCCTCGACGGCGGTGTCAATGGAGCTATAGGCCGTCATGACCAGGACTTCCATATCCGGCCATGTCTGCTTCATCCGGCGAATGAAATCCATGCCGCCCATCCCGGGCATTTTGAGGTCCGTCAACACAAGATCGACGCCGGCATTCTCCAGCTCGGCGAAAGCCTCTTCCGCGGTTCCCGCACCGCGGACATGATGCCCTTGCTTCGTGAGCAAGGTCACCAGTGCGCCGCGGATGTTGATCTCGTCATCGACGACGAGAATGCGGGAACCGGTGATCATGGCGCCGTTTCGACCGGCTGGGCCTCGGTCGCCGATGCGGGAAGCCTCAAGATGACGGTTGTTCCTTTACCCGGTACGCTCGACGCGCTGATGGAGCCGCCATGATCCTGCATGATGCGGTAGGCGATCGCGAGGCCAAGCCCCGTCCCATCCGCTTTCGTCGTGTAAAACGGCTCAAACAACCGAGACATGGCATCCTGCGGAATACCGGTTCCGGTATCGTGAACGGCGACGTCGACCACACGTTGGCCATCGACCGTTTGACTGCGGGCTACGATGCGACAATGCCCGTCCCGCGTGGCCTGGAACGCATTGACCAGGACATTGACCAGGACCTGACTGATTTGCGTTTCGTCGGCCAGGATGGGAGGGAAATCAGGTTCCACCGTATATTCGAGCCGAATTCCTCGCTCTTCGGCCTCAAATCGCATCAGCGCCACGATGTGCTGAATGACGCGCGAAAGATCGACCTCGTGAAGGCGGGTAGGGCCGGGGCGCGCGAATTTCATAAAATGGTCCAGAATGGCGGTCAAACGCCGGCACTCAGCATTCAGGACCTGCAGATAATGACCGGTGTCCTGAGCGATGAGTCCCCGGTCCTTCAACGTGTCCTCAAGTAGGTGCAGGTTTAAGTCCATGGCGCTGAGCGGATTGCGGAGTTCATGGGCTACACCGGCGGAGAGTGTGTGGAGAGCCGTGAGTTTCTCCGCCACGCGAACGCGCTGCTCCAGAACCAGCCATTCCGTGACATCCTGGGCCTGCAGCAGCACGCCGGCCGATTGTCCGTCGCCCTTCAATTCCACCGTGCTGACCCGGATGGTGTGGAGACTCCCGTCGCGGCTCTCATACAACACATCCTTCTCGTGCGCATGACGCCGGCTTCGAAGGGCTCCATCGAGCACGTGCCTGACCGGTTCACTTCTGCTGAAGACGGTTTCGTAAGTCTTTCCCAGCAGATCGGCTGCGGATCGCTTCCACACGGCCTCGGCGGATGGATTGACCGCGGTAATCACCCCGTTGTCGTTGACGGTCAGGACGCCGGTCGGGATGCTTTGCAGGATGTTCCGGGCCAATCCTTTGACCTCTTCGAGCCTCCGCTTCGTGCTTTCATGATGAAGAAATGTGATCACCGCTGCGATACTCACCGCGCCGACCAACAATATAAGAAGCATGACGAGGACGAGATCTCGTCGGAATTGCCACAGGGCCGGAAATGCTTCGGGAGGCGGCGCGTTGTCGTCGATGAACCCTTGGACAAGGATTTTGCCCGGTTCAAGGCTGAAGAGGAGCACGACGATGACGACAAGAGCGACAGTCAGGAGGGCGCAGGCGATCAGCCGATGAGGGATCTTTCGAAACAGGAGAGGCTCGGGAATGGGTCTGAACATCGCGTCGCGGGTATGCTAGCACGGAGCGGCAAACCTGTATACG
>DATFDJ010000083.1:0-25031 GCA_035252115.1 Nitrospira sp.
GTCAGCTCCCGGAACCGTTCGTATTTTTTCCTGAGCGCGGCCTTGTCCGCCCGGGATTTGGCATAGAACTGATGCATCTGCGCTTCGAATCCCAAGTCCTGAATCGGCAACCCCGCCGCCTGCTGCGCCAGAGCCATTTCATAGCGACTGATCCACGTCTTGTAGACCAACCCCGCCGCCTTCATGGCCTTCGCAATCGCGCCGGATGCTTCATCGGCTTCATGATGATCGGAGCAAACAAGAAGCACCCGCTTGTTCGCGCGGATGAGCTCGATGGCCAACGAGGCAATTCGTTGCCGGCGCAGCGCCGGGTCGTTCAACCATATCGTGGAGACAATGGCCGCACCGGCCGCGCTCGCGCCCTCCGATCCAGGCGACGCTTCGAGAATCGGGGCCAACCGATCCGCCGGACCGAGCCGGTAGCTATCCGGCTGCGCCAACATGTCCGTCAGCCGCTTCTCCCACGTGGCAAGGAGTCCGGCACGGTCGGCAATCATCGTGGCGCCCGCGATCTTCTGCCCGATCGCATCGAATGTCTGCGCCACCGCGATGCCCTCGCGGCAACTCAGGATCAGCCCCTCGGTTGGTTCCATCTCTTCAGCCGGTACGATGGAGACCGGCGTATCGATCTCCACTGAACGACCCGGTGGAAGGGTGAACTCGTACAGAAACAGCGTGCCGACGGCCTGCAGCAGACGGCCGGCGACGGGAGCGATCGGGTGATCCGCTTCCTGCTCGACAATGCGTTTGTGTTCGGCGGTCAGTCGACGGGCCCAGAGTTGGATGAGATCTCGTACGGCAGTCGGCATGGAAATCCCGTCATCATACGGAGAGCGAGTCGTGGGAGTCCAGCCCGCCGCAATTGACTTTTCACGGCCCGGCCAGTATTCTCTTTCCCTTTCGAACAGAAGGAGTTAGGGGCATGAAAGTCATTCTGCAAGAGACCATGGACGGGGTCGGGCACCTCGGCGACCTGATCGACGTCAAAGACGGATTCGCAAGGAATTTCTTGCTGCCGCGGAAGAAGGCCGTCGTCGCGAACGATCGCAACATCAAGGCGTTCGAACATGCGAAGCGTGTGGCGGCCGAGCGGGCGAAGAAAGAGAAGCTGGAAATCGAAGCCCACGCAAAGAAAATGTCCACCGTCACGCTCACCATCCAGGCTCAGGTCGGCAAGGACGACAAGATGTTCGGTTCGGTGACCGTAAAAGACATTGCCGAGGGCCTCTTGGAGCAGGGGTATCAAGTGGATCGACGCAAGATCCAACTTCCCCATCCGATCAAGGAAGTGGGCACGTTCACGGTTCCGGTCAAGCTGCCCCGCGATGTCCATGCCGCCGTCACGGTCCGCGTCGTCAAAAAACAGGAAGCCGAGCCTGCCGCAGCCGAAAAAGGCTGAGGTCGAGGTTGGGGCGAAAACTGAACCGCTCGAAAAGGATCGTCCATGTCGATGAAAGATGCCGTCGGATCCCTCGACGCCCTCCAGGCCACGGATCCGGAAGTCTATGCCGCGATCGATGCCGAAGAGGAACGCCAGCGCCATAAGCTGCTGCTGATCGCTTCCGAGAATTTTGCGAGTCCCGCCGTGCTGGCGGCTCAAGGCTCGCTCATGACCAACAAATATGCGGAAGGGTATCCCGGCAAGCGCTATTACGGAGGCTGCCAGCACGTCGATACGGTCGAGACGCTGGCGATCGAACGGTGCAAGCAGATCTTCGGCGCGGAGCATGTGAACGTCCAGCCCCATTCCGGTTCGCAAGCCAATATGGCCGCCTACTTGTCCGTGTTGAAACCGGGCGACACCATCCTCGGGATGGACCTCGCGCAAGGCGGACACCTCACGCACGGCAGCAAGGTGAACTTCTCCGGCACGATCTTCCGGGCGTTTTCCTACGGCGTGGACCGCGAGACCGAAACCATCAACTACGACGCGGTGCAGAAGCTGGCGCAAGAATGCCGGCCGCGCATGCTGGTCGTCGGCGCCAGCGCCTACGCGCGCACGCTTGATTTTCCCCGATTTCAAGACATCGCCAAATCGGTCGGCGCCTATCTGATGGTGGACATCGCCCACATCGCCGGCTTGATTGCAGCGGGCCTGCATCCGAGCCCGATTCCCTATGCCGATTTCGTGACGACGACGACCCATAAGACGCTGCGCGGGCCGCGCGGCGGCGTCGTCATGTGCAAGGCCGAACATGCCAAGGCGGTCGACAAATTTGTTTTCCCCGGTATGCAGGGCGGCCCCTTGATGCACGTCATCGCGGCCAAAGCCGTGGCCTTCAAGGAGGCGCTCTCGCCGTCGTTCAAGCGGTATCAGCAACAAGTCGTGGCCAACGCCAAGACGCTGGCCCAAGGGCTGCTCGACCGAGGCTACAAGATCGTCTCGGGCGGCACCGATACCCACCTCATGCTCGTCAATCTGACCAACAAGAACATCACGGGAAAAGAAGCGGACGCCGCATTGGACGCCGCCGGCATCATCGTGAACAAGAACGCCGTGCCGTACGACGAGAAGCCGCCGGCCGTCGCGAGCGGCATCCGGCTCGGGACGCCGATCGTGTCGACCCGGGGGATGAAAGAAGCGGAGATGCGGACGATCGTCGGTTTGATCGACCGCGTGTTGCAGCACCGGCAGGACCAGGCCGCGCTCGAAGACGTCCGGGCTCAGGCGAAGGCGTTGTGCAGCCGCTTCCCGATCTTCCATGCCTATTAGTCGCGCAGTACACTGCCATGGACTCGCTCGGTGAAATGCCCGTTTTGTGATGAGGTCGAAGACAAGGTCGTCGACTCGCGCATGGCGAAGGAAGGCGAGCTGATCCGCCGCCGCCGCGAATGCCTCGGCTGCAAACGCCGCTTCACCACCTACGAACGAGTCGACGAGATCCTGCCGGTGGTCGTCAAGAAGGACGGACGGCGGGAAGCCTTCGACCGGGCCAAGATTCTCTCCGGTCTCAAGAAAGCCTGCGAGAAACGGCCGATCAGCACGGCGACGATCGAGGCCGTGGCCGATCGCGTCGAAAAGCGCGTCCAGGAAATGGGCGAGACGGAGATCGAGAGCCGCATCATCGGCGAAGAATTGATGAAAGAGCTGCACCAACTGGATCAGGTGGCCTACGTGCGCTTCGCTTCCGTGTACCGCGAATTCAAAGACATCGACCAGTTCATGGACGAACTGCGCACGTTGGCCCAACAGCGCCGCGAACGGTGACGGTCCCCGCGCGCCGTCCCCCGATCCTGTCCTGCCGCACCTCGTTCGACAATTCCTCGAGCTGAGTCGAAATTCGCAGGATCGTACGATGCCCGCAACTCATGCCAAAGCGTCTCCCCCGCTTCCCCGGAAGCCCGGTACGCCTCCTGCCACGCACGTGGCCATCATCGGCGCGGGCCACGGCGGGACGGCGCTCATGGAAATCTTCGCCACCGATCCGCTGGTGGATATCGTCGCCGTCGCCGAAATCAATCCGCAGGCACCGGGCCTGGCGCTGGCCAGACGATTGAAGATTCCCATTACCCGGGATTACCGGCTGCTGTTGAATCTGGAGCGCGTCGATCTCATCATCGACGTCTCCGGCAGCGCCGAAGTCTGGCAATTCCTCCAAGACTTTCATCGCATGGGTGTCACGATCCTCGGGGGCGCCAGCGCCAAGTTCATGTGGGAGCTGATCGAGGCCCGCATCCGGGCGACCGCGGAGATCGAAAAAACGCTGAACAAATATCAGTCGCTCTACCGGCTGTACGTCAAGGAAACGGGCGCCGCGGTGACGGAGGAGCGGACGAGAATCGCCTGCGAGATTCACGATGGATTGGTGCAGAGCCTGGCCGGGGTGAACTTCAAGCTCGAGCTCTCGCAGCAACTGCTGCGCAAGGACCCCAAAGCCAGTCTGGCCACGCTCCGGGAAAGCAAGCAGCAACTGAAGCTCGCCATCCAGGAGGCGCGGCAGGTCATCTTCAATTTGCGACCGCTCCAGTACGACAAGATGGAATTGATCCCGGGCCTCACCAACTATCTGAAGTCCTATCAGACGCAGTATCGGATCAAGACCGACTTCAAGGTCTCCGGCGACGAGCAGATCCTGTTTCCCCGCACCAAGATCTTTCTCTTCCGGATCGTGCAGGAGGCGCTCAGCAACGTGATGCAACATGCGAAAGCGGACCGCGTCTCGGTGCGCCTGGATATCGATTTCGACCGATTGACCGTCACCATCGGCGACAACGGCGTCGGCTTCGACATGGCGAAGGTCCTGCAGAACCCGGAGAAATGGGATCACTTCGGCATTCGCGGGATCCAGGAACGGGCGAGGCTCGTCGGCGGCGAGGCGAAGATCCATTCCAAAAAAGGCCGGGGCACGACGATCGTCGTCGAAGTTCCGCTCGGCAAGAAGGAGAATCCGGACGATGGAAAAGATTAAGGTCCTGATTGCAGACGATCACCGCGTCGTACGCGAAGGGCTCGCCGCCATCTTGAAGACGAAGGACGACATTCAGGTCGTCGGGGAAGCGCAGGACGGCATGGAGGCGGTGGAGAAAACGAAGACGCTGGTGCCCGACGTCATTCTGATGGACGTGAGCATGCCGCGCATGGGCGGCGTCGAGGCGACGCGGCAGATCAAGCGCGAGTTTCCGCACATCGGGATCGTGGCGCTGACGATGTACGAAGAGCAGCAGTATATCTTCGACCTCGTCCGTGCGGGCGCCACCGGCTATTTGCTGAAAGATTCCGAGTCGTCGCAGATCGTCGCCGCCATCCGCGCCATCTACCGCGGCGAGTCCCTCATTCATCCTTCCGTCGCCAGCAAGATCCTGGCGGAGTTTTCACTCATGGCGCAGAAGAAGGGAAAGAAGCCCGCCTGGGTCGAACACGATTTGACCGAGCGCGAGATTACGGTGCTGCGGCTCGTCGCCGACGGCAAGACGAACAAGGAAATCGCGAACAGCCTCGATCTCAGCGAGAAGACCGTGAAGAACCACGTGCGCAACATCTTCCACAAGCTGCAGGTCTACGACCGCACGCAGGCCGCCATCCTCGCCATCAGAAAAGGACTCATCGAGCTGGACCCGCGTCCGTAAACATATGCGGTGGAGCTGGCATAACTGGCCGCCGAAGACGCACCCCTATGCCGCCTGCCTATGACGGAGCGCGTGGGCTTTCCACGTTGAGCTGGTCGATCAGGCCATGAAGATCTTTTGCCGCTTCAGAGAGCGCCTCGCGTTCCGTTTGCCCTACGTCAGAGTCGCGGAAAGCCAAAATCGCCGTTCGGTCTTCTTCAGTGAGGTGATACCAGATGGTACGTAACTCCTGAAATTGCATTTGGATCAACATCGCGAGCCTTAATCGCGTTGTCAGCAGGATCGACGTATCTTTTCCCGGACCTGGATCGATCAGCGCCATCCGCACCCGGTACTGCTCATCAAACAGACCCAGGATCTCACGCAATTCTGCGTTCTTAAGATCCAGGGCCTTTGGTGCTTCAGCTCGTCGTTGTCTGCCTGCCTTGGCCACCTCGGCCATCTGGGTCTCGATCTCGCTGTAGCGTCTTCCGACGGGAGAACCGTAAAAGTCGACCAGCCTACGCAGATCCGACTCGGTCAGTTCTCGGGCCAGTCGCTCTATGAGGACATCCTGCGCCTGGGCTCGGGCCTGCTTCTCCACCTCCGTTCCATGAGGGCGTCTGAGGAATTGAGGGATGCTGTCGACAATCCGGGCAAACAAGCCGGCACGAAGCTCCATGTATTGCCTCGCCAAGTTCCCCCGGCGGAGCCGGGCACTGGTAGGGTCTTGGGTCCCAGCGACCTGACTTCCCGTTGACGTCTCGGAATCTTGCAGTTGGACAAAATCAAGTACCGTTCCCCGCCGGAAATTAGGCAGCGCGCCAAAGCCTTCCTGCTCCGGGTCTTTCACCCCGTCTGCGATTCCCAGCGTGGCCACGACGAAGGTTCGCCTCTTCGGCACCGGCACGACGGCTTCTATCCGTCCGACGCTGGACAGTTTACGACGTGGGAGCGCCAGGCGCCGTTGAGACTGCAGGTGCTCATCCGCCACCACAATATTGGCCTTGTCATTCTTCGCGCTGAACAAGATAAAGGAGTGGTCAGGCAGGCGATACGCCACTTCGGCTCCATAGGTACTTTGTCTTCCCTCCACCCGGCTCTCCTCCTCCAGACGCTCATTCAGCGTCAAAATGGTCATCGTGCCGTGACCGTGGGGCTCCAACAACATGCCGATGAGTTGTACCGTCGTGTCGGCGGTCACGGAACGGACCAGCTCAAAGGCGCCCAAGCGCCAAAGCTTGCGGGCCTGGATCTCACCACTGGAAGTCAGCCGTACGACCTCCGTATTCAACCCCGTGTAGCTAGAGAATACCAGGTTGGAGCCGACGACCATGAGGGTCGTGCCGAGCCCGGCCATACGGCCGTCGAGGGTCGGGAACTGGACATCGCGCTGCACCTGACCGGCGGCATCAAGCAAGAGCAACCAATACAAATACTGCTGCCCATCCGCGATGCTGCCGATGATGGCCAGGCCGCCCCCAAAGGGAAGACAGTCGTGCAGATATACGAGGCCGTTAGGCGTCATGTTGTGCGGGACCATGAGCTTCTCATTCAGGACATGCCCCTGGGGATCGAGATGCGTGAGTAGACCAGAGCGGCGGCGGCCTGCTCGAGGCGTGGACCCACAGAGGTAGACCGAGCCATCAGACATCGAAGCGATACCGCGAAATTCCGGGATGCCTATGCTCTCTCCGGAGATCGTAGCTTCCTCTCTCACGTCGATCCGATATTTCCAGATCACCTGTCCTTCTGTATCGGTCTTTGTCGCCCCAGGCCGCCCAGCAATGATGAATCCTCCATCGGGGACTTGCCTGATGACCAATGGCTCCCATGGTGCTGCGCGTTCGTACGTTCCGGAGTCGATGAGCACTTGGCGGGCGGCGGTCGGTGTATTCAAGCCGTCGGCGCTTGCTGTGCCGCCTATAGCGAGGAGCGACGCCAGTAAGCCCGCAAAATACCAAGGTATAAAGGCTATGTTCTTCATCGGAGTCGCTAGGAGATCTGCTCAACTATACCAGGTGGTCCAAAAGAGACGATGACATGGCGCCGACAGAGAATCAGATATTTGAGACATGCTCAAGGAGAGCTAAGCGCCTGAACATCTCCATCCACTAAGCCGCTTACGTGGGCGACAACGAGGAGCCGCCGTCTATCCTCGCCGCGGAGGAGCGTGCCGGATGGAGGGGACGACTGCTGATGTTGTCCTCCAACACTATCTTGATCGGCTCAATGATCCGAGTTACCCGATACGAGAACGTCTGACCGCAGATGAAGCCGCTGAACTGAACGATCCGGCAGCCGAGCGGCGAGCACATGTCGAGACTTGCGCCGCTTACAAGGCCTTATCGGCGGTTAGCCAAAGTTTCAGAAGAGGGGCTTAGAACACCATGTTCATAACCGCGGAGGTCGAGGATGAGGAGAATGTCTAGATCTACGAAGCTTACTTAATAGTTTGCGATGTCTAACTGCCCTGGCGTTCTAGGGCTTCAATGGCAACAAGATATTCCTTTTGCCCCACTGGGCCAAGTCAGCTTCCACTTCTTTTCTTCTTTGCCGCCATGCTCTCTTCTCGTCGTAAGTGGGCCTATCCTATATATGTTCGTTTTTCTTACACTACGGCGCAAAAGGCCCCGGAGGACACGTGAAACCCTGTTAGAGAAAGTTTCCATAATTTTGTCACGACACAGAACAATGCGGGGCCCCGTCAATATTGCTGGTAAGTCTTACCCGTCGCGTAGGCGACCGCGACGGCGCTTGCCTGGACGGCGTAGCGCACTTCGGAGAGACGCACTTCCGCCATGAGGAGTGCGGTGGTCGACGTCGTCACATCGACGATGGATCCTAGCCCCAGGCGATACCGTTCCTTGGAGAGCGTCAGCGCGCTCCTGGCCGAGGCGACTTCCCGCTCTGCGACCGACACTTGTTGTCTGGCCGTCTGCAACGCGAGATAGGCATCGGTGACTTCCAGCGCGATCCGGTTCGAGAGATCCGTCTGCTTCTGTTCGGTCTTGTATTTCTGCTGCCGCGCTTCCGCGACGCGATTTTCGATCAAGAATCCGGTAAAGATCGGCACCGACAGGACCGCTCCGGCGCCCCACCAGAGATTGGTTTGCCCCGGATGCGACCCGCCGTATTGATTGGTCGGTGCGTCGCTGAAATGGATCACCCCATACATGCCGAGCGCGGTAATGGACGGCAGATTCAGCGCTTTCGCCGAGGAGAGCCGTTCATTCGCCTGAGTGATGCGATCCGCAGCGCCCAGCAATTCGGGACGATCGTCGAGGGCATGCCCAATGAGCGTCTCCAATGTGTCCGAGAAGCCGGCCGAGAGCGGGAGGTCTTCCAACGTATAGTCCTCCGGACCCCGAACCCCCATGGCGTTATTCAGGCCGGCGAAGGCGGCCCGGAGCTCGTTCCTCGCCTGAATCAACTGCACCTCCGCATTCCTCAGCTCGACCGAGATGAAATCCAGGTCGAGCTTCGATTTCAGCTCCCGCCTATATAATGTGGCGATCTGGTCGCGCAGCACGCCCCGTTCCTTCACCGTTTCCGCCGCGATGTCGATGAGACGCTTCTGCCGTAGGCAATGGATATACGCTTGCTGCACCCGGAGAATGACCGTGGCCTTATGGGTTTGAATATCTTTCTCGGCGGCTTCCTGTCCGGCACGCTCAGCCAGCACGTGGTGTGCCGTTTGGCCGAAATCGTAGATGAGTTGATCCGCCCGGACACCGGCGCTTTCCACGTACGAGGTCGGTTTGTTCTGGGCTCCGCCGATGTTGAAGCCGCTGAGCGGACGGACGGTGCCGCCTGTCTGGATGCCGTAGGCGTTCAACTCCGGATAATAGCGCGCCACGGCTTGGTCCGTGACCGCTTCGGCCGCTTGCGCCGATTCTTTGGATCGCCGGAGCAGAGGGTGACGGTCCAATGCGACGCGGACCGCCGTCTCATAGCTGAGAAACGCGCCCTGAGCCGTGGGTACGTCCGGCGGGATGGACGGAGGCGAAGAAGGAATGCCTTCGTCGGACGTTTGCGCCAGAGAGAGGACCGGCTCAGTAGAGAGGAACCACGCAAGCGCGAGAGCCAAGCAGCCAGGAGCCCGCCGTCGGACTGCCGCATACCATTCAATAGCGCCCATATTCCGCTCCTGTCGCAAACGCGAGCGCGGCATCACTCGCTCGGTACTCATACTGTGCGTCGGTCAGTTGGACTTCAGCGCTCAAGAGATCCGTGGTCGCCGTGGTCACATCCAATATCGAGCCTAACCCGGCCTTGTATCGCTCCCGGGCGAGCGTCAATGCTTCCCGCGCAAACGCGACTTTTTCCTCCGCCACTTTGATCTGCTGTTCGGCCGTCAACCGGCTCAGATAGGCCTGCGTGACTTGGAGCACGATGTCGTTGGCGATCGCTCTCGTGGAGGCTTGAACTTCCCCCCGTCTTGCGTCCGCCTCGTCGATCTGTCCCTCGATGCGTCCGCCCGTATAGAGAGGGAACGAACTGGTCGCTCCCAATCCATACCAGCCGAGCTGGGCTCCAGGATTGTCGACTTCCTTTCCACTGGGCTGTTCCTCGCGGCCCCACCAGGTATAGCCCAAGGTACCGATGGCATTCACCGAACCGAAGCGGCGCGCCTTGGCCGACTTCAACGCTTCCTCCGCCGCCTGCACGCGATCACGGCTGCCGAGCAATTCGGGCCGCTGTTCCATCGCCGACCGGAGCAAGGCTTCGGGTTCTGCATCGGCCGCCGGCACCGGGGTCGAGGATTCCAAGATATAAATGGCCTGACTGCGAAGCCCCATGGCGGTATTGAGCGCGGCAAACGCCAGCGTCAGATCGTTTTTCGCCTTGATCCACGCGACCTCGGCTCGATTGAATTCGACCGACGCAAAGTCCAAGTCGAGTTTCGACCGCAACTGTCGTCGATAGAAGACTTCGGTCTGTTGTCGGATGAGATCGCGTTCCTTCATCACCTCCTGCGTCACTTCCACGAGACGTTGTTGTTTCAAGCAATTCAGGTAGGCTTGCTGCACATTCAGGATGGTGACGGCTTTTGCGGTCAGCACCGTCTTCTCGGCAGCCGCGGCGACCGATTTTTGGGAGAGTATCCGATGCGCGGTCTGACCGAAGTCCGTGATCAGGAAGTCGGCCCGGACCCCGGGTGTGGTCAGATAGTTCGTCGGTTTCGGCAGCGATCCCGAAATGCCGAGATTCGCGAGCACTCTCGTGTTGCCGGCGGAGTTGGCGTAGATCCCGGTGATTTGAGGATAGTTTGCCGATTCGATCTGCTTGGTGACGGCCTGCGTCTCCAACGCTTCATGTTCGGCGGCCTTGACGAACGGCTGCTTGTCCACCGCCGTGCGGATCGCCTGCTGCCAGCCAAGGGCCGTGCCGGACACGGGCATCGCTTCGGTCTCGGCTGCCGATACCGGCCCGCCCAGACACAACCACAGCAATCCGACAGGAAGCGACCATTTCGCTGCGTCGATCAACCGCATGTCATCCTCGATGATTGACGTGAGAACCGTCCGACATGCGCGTCGGAACATTCAAGGGAAGCGTTTGTATTCTTGCCCCGTCGCATAGGCCACGACCGACTCGCTTGTCTTATAGATGTACCGGGCTTCGGCCAAACGGGATTCGGCTTCGAACAGGGCGGCGGTCGCACGCACCACTTCGACGATCGGGCTCAAGCCGAGGCGATATCGTTCGGAAGCGAGTTGCAACGCGTCTTTGGCGAAATCGACACGCTCCTGTTCCAGCGCAATTTGTTCGGCGTTGGTCGTCTTGGCCAGATAGGCTCGGACGACCTGCAAGACGATCTCGTTGGCGAGGTTCTGCAGTTCCTCCGCAGTTTCCCCCCGGCGATGATCGGCTTCCTTGATCTGATTTTGAATCCGAAACCCGGTGAACAGCGGGAGCTTGATCGTGGCGCCGAAGCCCCAGAAGGGCGCGACGCCGTCCGGTGGAATCCCGCTGTCGTGCACCGTCCCGTACTTCGTGATGCCGATGGAGCCGACCGCCGACAGCGAGCCGAAGTTGAGCGACCTGACGGCCTCCAGCAATTCCCGGCTGGCGGTCAACCGATCGCGATGACCGAGCAACTCCGGCCGTTCGTTCAACCCTGTCGCAACAAGCGTCTCGACCGGCGGTCCTGGTGCGACTTGGATCGAAACTCGATCCAATTCGTATCGGTCCGGCCCCTCGACGCCCATGGCATTGTTCAAGGCGGCGAATGCTTGCTTCAGATCGTTCCCGGCCCTCACCAGGACCAGTTCGGCGTTCGACACCTCGACGGACACCAAATCCAAATCCACTTTCGACTTGAGCTGATGTTTGTACAGGGTCTGCACTTGATCCCGCACGACCCGCCGTTGTTTGACGGTTTCCGAAGCGATCTGGGTCAGCGCCGCACGCAGGAGGCAATCGAGATAGGCCTTCTCCACGTTGAGAATCACAAGCGCCTTGTTCGTCAGAATGTCTTTCTCGCCCGCGGCCTGTCCGGCCTGGGTGGCGAGAATCCGATGGGCCGTATACCCGAAATCGGTGATGAGCTGATTCAGCAGCAGACCGCCGGTCAGCATGTTTTGATTGTGATGGGGCAGCGCGCCTCCGGGGTCGAACCCGTGCCCGCCCTGGTCATGAACGGTCTTCCCGTCTGCCGTGATGATGCGCAACGCGCCGCTGCTTCCCGCGATGGAGGCCTCCAGCCAGGGGTATCGTGCGCCTTCGGTCTGACGCGTCAGCGCCTTCGCAATGAGCAAGCTTTGACGCGAGCGCTCAACCAGCGGGTGATTGGCGAGACCGATGCGGACCGCTTCATCGAGACTTAAATGGGAACCGGCCGGTTTGGGATCGGCGGCGAACGCCGCCTGCACGCAGGACAGGAAGACAAACAAAGACAAGACATAGAGAACTCGCCGCATGAGATTGCCTCCGAGTTCAACGGGACGTGCCGGATGCTACATTTTTTGTTTGGCCGGCTTGCCTTCGGGGAGATTGTACGGCGTCGCGTGCACGCGTTGTCCGTCGGTCAAGCCGCTTTTCCCGACGACGACGACGTCCTCTTCGCCGCTCAGGCCGTCGAGGATCTCGAGCCAGACCCCGTCGTCGATGCCGGTTTTGACCGGCGTCAGCTTCACCTGGTTGTTCGACACGACAAAGACGCCCTTTTCCTTCCCGCCTTTGGCCGGCACGATCGCGGCCGGTGGAAGCGCCAATACGTTGGGATGGCGCTCGAGATGCAGCGAGGCATTGATGAACATGCCCGGCTGTAACCGGCGATCCTTGTTCGGCACATCGATCTCCACGAGCAGCGTGCGGGTCACCGGATCGAGCGCTTCCGTCGTCCGTGTGATCGACGCTTCGACCGGTTCCCCTCCTGAGTCGCGGGTCATGAGCGTCGCGGGCACGCCGGGCTTGGCCCATTCGGCCGCCTCCTGCGGCACGTTGACGTACACGCGCACCGTATCCATGTCCATGATCGTGAAGAGGGGAGCAGCCTGCGTGGCTGATCCGGTCGCCGCCTGAATGAGCGCGCCGGGATCCGCGAACCGGGCGGTGATGACGCCGTCGAAGGGCGCATAGACGTTCGTGTAATCGAGGAGCTGCTTCCGGCTGTCCCGGAGATGCTTGGCCGATTCGGCCGCGGCTTTGGCCACGTCCACGTCCTGTTTGGCGATGATGTCGTGGTTGTCCCGCCAGACGTTCAGATACCGTTCGTATGTCACCTGCTTGATTTCGTAGTCGGACTGCGCCTGCTTGTATTGATCTTCGATCTCCGGCGCATCCATTACAGCGAGCAATTGCCCCTTCTTCACAATGTCGCCCTTGTCGACGCCGATCCATTTGACGTATCCCGAGACCTTGCCGTACAGCGTCGCCTGATACCAGGGCGAGATGTTGGCCGGCAGCGTCAGCATGCGGCTAATGTCCCGCCGCTGCAGCTTCACCACCTGCACGGATTGAATTCCTGCCGACGACGCGGAGTTTTTGTCGCCCACATCCGGGGATGACACCGTCTGCTGCTGACCTTGAATGATCATGAAGGCCACGGCGAGAAAGAAGAGGCCTGCCGCAACGGTCAAGGTGATTTTGATCCGAGACGTCGGCGTCATATGTCCTAGGGAGGGTTCCCGACCGAGAGTATAGTACAGTCCCACAGCCCCTCCAAATCAATGAAGCTCTTCGGTCGCTTCGGCCATCCTCGTCGCCGACCGTCGTCGGGCGAGCGCGTGCAGCACGGGAATAAAGAGGAGCGTCATAAAGGTGGAAACCATCAAGCCTCCGATGACGGCGCGGGCGAGCGGCATGTTGCTCTCGCTGCCTTCGCCGATTCCCAGCGCCATCGGTGCCAAGCCGATGACGGTCGCGAGCGACGTCATGAGGATGGGCCGGATGCGGAGCTTGCCCGCTTCGATCACCGCTTCCTCCAACGGCAGCCCTTCGCGCATCCGGTTATTGGCGAAGTCCACCAGCAGCACGCTGTTGGACACCACGATGCCGATCATCATCAACGTCCCGATCAGCGATTCGACGTTGACGGAGGTATGGGTCGCGAGCAGCATCCAGATGACGCCGATGAATCCCAGCGGCACGGCGAACATGACCACGAACGGATCCAGCCACGAGCGGAACAGCCCGACCATCACGAGATAGATCAGCACCATGGCGAGGGGCAACGTCCCCGCAAATCCGCTGATCGCCGCCCGCATGCTGTCCACTTCTCCCTTGAACGTGAGCACGACGTCCTGCGGAAGTTCCAGCTTGGACACCGCAGCCTCGATCTGCGACGCGACGTGGCCCAGATCGTTACCGGGTACGCTGATCAGGACGTCCATGGTCCGTTGCAAATTGAAATGGTCGACGGTCTCCGGCCCGACTTTCCGCACGACGTCCACGAGATCGCGGAGCACGATGGGGCTTCCGCCGTTGGCCATGACGCCCGGCAGGCTCGGGAGCTCCGGAAACGGCGTCTGTCCGAGCACGAGCGAGCTGCCCCGCAGTCTCGTTCCGCCGAGGTTGACCGCCATCGGATGCTCCACATGCGTCCCGACGAGCGGCATGTTCAGAAAATCTTCGAAGTCGACCAGGATCTGTTCGGGGAATTGCGTGACGACGAAGTAGGCGTTGTTGGTGCGCGGATCGATCCAGTAGCCGGGGTTCAGCGTGACGTTGGACGACAGTCCCGTCACCAGATCGGTGACGATTTGGTATTCGTTCAGCCCGACGTAGGAGGCCTTGGCGCGGTTGACGTCGAGATGGATCTCCGGATAGTCCATGCCTTGGCGAACCTGGACGTCGGCGGTGCCGGGAATACCGGCCACGACCTCGCGAATGCGGCTCGCCGTCTGCGCGAGATCGGTCATCTTCTGCCCGCTCACCTTGATGTCGATCGGGGCGGGCAAGCCGAAATTGATCACGTCGCTCACGATCCCGCCCGTCTGGAACGAGAACTTCAACCCCGGCAGCTCCCGCTGGAGCGTCTGCCGCAGTTTCACGATGACATCGTCCGTCCTCGTTCGGTGCTCACGCTTGAGACTGACGAGCACGAACGCCTGATGCGGACCGTTGACCGGCGTATAGAGCACCATCCATCCCTGGGGGAGCCCGATATTCGTGACCATTTGATCCAATTCGGACGCCGGCACCGCTGCTTTGATGAAATCTTCGACCTTCGCAGCAATCGCCTCGGTCTTTTCGACCCTCGTGCCCTCCGGCGCGGAAAAATTGAGAATGAAGGAGCCGGCATCGACCTTCGGGAAAAATTCGGTGGCCATGAGCGGCGCCATGAACAGGGACCCAACGAAGATCAGCGTGACGGTGACGATGACCGTCGCCTTGTGCGCGAGCCACCAGCGAAGCACTTTCACGTACCGCTCGACAAAGGGATCGAATAGATTGAGACGGTTCCATAGGGCGGTCAGCCGGCCTTGCGGCGGCGCCGGAGCGCCGCCGGCATGGTGCGCCTCGCCCCGCATCAGCCAGGCCATCGACACGGGCGCCACCGTGAGCGCCACCACATAGGACGCCATCATCGCGTAGGCCACCGCCAACCCGAGCGGCACGAACAGGAATTTGATGACGCCGGTGAAAAACGCGATCGGCAGGAACACGAGAAAGACCGTGATCGTGATGATGAGCATCGGCATCGCGACTTCGGTCACCGCGTCGCCCGCCGCCTGCGAGGACGATTTGCCCATGTCCATGTGACGATGGAAATTTTCCACCACCACGATGGCGTCGTCGACCAGGCGCCCGACCGCCAAGGCCAGACCGCCGAGCGTCATGATGTTCACCGAATGCCCGGTAAAGTAGAGCCCGATGAACGCCGCCGTCACGGAGAGGGGAATGGCCAGCGCCACGATGAGCGTGGAGCGGAAGCTCCCGAGGAACAGCAGGACCATCAGGCAGGCCAATCCACCGCCGAGCAATCCCTCATGTTCGAGCGTCTGGATCGCTTGCCGGATATAGAGCGATTGATCGAAGAGCAACTTGACGGTGAGATCCTGCGGGATCCCGATGAGCTTGGGCAGCACGTCCTTGATCCCGTCGATGACGGCAATGGTATTGGCGCCCGCCTGCTTCATGATCGGCAAATAGACGGCCCGGTTGCCGTTAATCCGCACCACGTTCGTCTGGATCATGGTGGAATCGACCGCCTTGCCCACGTCCCGCAAGAACACCGGCACGCCGTTGATCACCTTGATCGGGATGTCGTTCATCTGATCCACGACCTTGATCATGCTGTTGGTGTAGACGTTGTAGTCGAAGTCCCCGATCTTCACGTCCCCGGCCGGCAAGAGCACGCTCTGCAGATTGACGGAGTTGACGATATCGTGGGTCGACACGCCGCGGGCCAGCATGCGTTGGGGATCGAGAAATACCGTGATCTGCCGGACCGTGCCGCCGAAGGTGGTGGGAAAGGCGATGCCGGGCACATTGCCCAGTTGCGGCCGGACGTTGAAATACGCCAGGTCGCGGACTTCTTTCTCCGTCATCGTCTCGCTGCTGGTCGTCTGCACGGCGATCGGAAGGCTCGCCGCGCCGAATTTGATGATGATCGGCGGGAAGATGCCCTGCGGCAGATACTTGAGATTGGCATAGGTGAGACTCGTGATTTCCGCCAAGCCGGCATTCACGTCGTACGATGAGTGGAAATAGACTTTGATCAGACTGACGCCCGGGAGCGAACGGGATTCGATATGGTCGATGTAGGAGGCCTGAAGGTACGCCTGTTCGAGACGGAGCGTAATGGCCCCTTCCACTTCCGACGGCCCCATGCCCTTGTAGAACGTCGCCACCGCGACGACCGGCATGTTGATCTCGGGAAAGATGTCCACCACCATCTTCTGGTAGGACACCACGCCGATGATGATCACGATCAAGCTGATCGCGACGACGGCAAAGGGATTTTTCAGAGCACCGCGGACCATGAACGGCGACTCCCTATGTTGATGAACGACAAGACCGCGTCACGCGTCGCGCAGAGCAACAATCTCTTCTGTCCGTCCCGATGCGCCGCAAGGGCGTCCGGGATGACATCGAGATCCCGTGTCGATCCTCCGCTACGACAGGGTCGAGCGGACAGACTGTTCCTCGTAGAAGTTCGGATAGGACTGTTTCTTCTTTAGAGGAGATTTTGCGGCATGGTCCGCCAGCCGGCCGACGGCGGGAGGACAATGGAATATCATCGTCGTGTGTCGCCAGCCCGTTTGCCAAACAGCGGCCCCATCACTGAGAAGAATAAATCATAGAACTACGAGCAAACGAAAGCAAATCGGCGATTCCATCGCGCGCTGCGCGCGATACTGGCCAGCACAGATTTCGATTACACCGTCCGCGCTTATGGGAATCGCTGTGCCAAGCCGGCACACCGATGTCACATTGATCCAATCGCGTCCTTCATCCCCCGCTGGTTTGCGCATCGGAAACAGTCGCAGGACTTCGGCTGGCCGGACGCCGAGCAATTGCAGTGCCAGTCGAAACCAGGTGAAGGATGTCGGTTCTCCGTTTTCACCGAGGAACCGCGGCGAACCGCATGCCGCATTGCAAAGAGCGATCCCGCACATCGCGCACCGTGCGGTGAACGGAAAACCTGTGCGGGAGGAAAGTCGGCACGAGTACCTGTTCCCTTTCAGGACAAGATTTCCCCGTAGACCGCGCATCTATCGACCAATATTACCGTCGATATAATGGATCGACTATTGCAGAGCCGATCCTAAATTGGCGTTCCTCCCGATAGTCGGCTGGTCATGGCCCGGGTGGCAGGAGGGCGGCATGATGCAGGTATCGGAGTCGCAGTCCGTCGAAGCGCTCGCGGGAAGGCGGATTTTGAAGATTTTGCGCGTGCATCGACGTGTGACCTTCACGTCGCTCGCGGACGCGATGCCCAACCACTCCTGGCATGTGCTCTTTAGGGCCTTGAGCCGGCTGCGCGAGCAGCATCACATCGAGCTCGTGCCTCTTCCCTTGGATTACGAGGTTCTGCTGCAACCGTCTGCTCGCGACCGCAGCCGTCGGCAAGACGTGTGAGCCTCCGATGGTTCGGATCGCTTTACGGGCCTTACTGCTTTGGGGGAGCTGCCTCTCCATGCTGCTCATCGGCTGTGCGAATTCGACGCAAGAGCTCGATCTCTCGAGTTACGATCCGGGGCAAGACCAGGCCAAGATTGCCCACTACCATGTTGAGGAAGCCGTCAGGCTCCGTCAAAAATCGGAAGAGATGTTGAATCGGGCCGCCCTCTACGAACGCCTCTTCGGGACTGATTCCGATTGGGTGAAGGGAGCCCGGTTGTTGGCCGAATCCTATGAGGAAGGCGCTCGAGAACATGAACGGATGGCCGGCAGACACGAGACCTCCGGCGGGAGCCCACGCCCGTTCTTCGCCGCCCCGCCCGGACGTCCCTTGGCCACTGTCCCTCCATAATCGGAAAGGAGGCTACCATGCGTCACGCGACTCTCACCTGCCTGGCTGTCGGAGCGCTCCTGTTCCTCCAAGCCTGCGGGACGACGGTTCAGCCGGGGCAACGCGGTTTGCGGTGGTATCCCTTCACCGAAGGGCTCCGCACCGATACCTTGAAGAGCGGATTCTATTGGCGGGCTCCTTGGAACGATGTGTTCCTCTACGATATTCGGTGGCAGAGCTACTCCGAATCGGTCGATGCGCTCAGTTCGGACGACCTGCTGGTCAAGCTGCGGGCGGCCATCATCATGCGGCCGATCCCGGAGGAGGTGTATTTCCTCGCGCAGGAAATCGGTCAGGACTTCTACCCGCGAGTCGTGCGGCCTGAATTGCTCGCCGCCGTCCGGAGCGTGGTGTCCAACTATGCGATGGTGAACGTCCCGGAAAAAAGCGCGGAAATTGCCGGCAAGGTGCAAGCGGTCGTCGTGGAGAAACTCAAGGGCCGCCATCTCGACGTCGCGAGCGTCGCGCTGGCCGACATCGAGCTCGCCAAGATCGTCCTCGAAGCGGTCGAGCGCAAGCAGGCGAAGGAACAGGAAAAGGAACAGAAGGAATTCGAGCTGGTGATCGCCGATCGGGACGCTGAAATCGCGCGTCGCCGGGCTCGCGGAGAGGGCGATTCCATTCGAATCAGGTCGGAAGGCGAAGCGGAGGGCCTCAGGATCCGCGCCGCCGGCCAGGCCAAGGCGCAGGAAACGATCTCCAAGACGCTGACCCCGGACTATCTGCGATTCAAATTGTACGACAGCCAAAGCGCAAAATTCGTGCTGTTGCCTGAAAACCTCAATGTGCCGATTCTGATCAATCCCGATGTGCCGAAGCAATTGTCTCACGACAATCTTCGTACGGAACAGGAGATGTTGGGCCGTTAGCATCATCAACCACACCATGGGGGCGCACAATGGCTTGTCAACGATGCGGCGGATTCATGGTGCTCGAAATCTGCTCTGAATGTCTGGGGGAGCCCGGCCTATCGGGATCTCCGCGCACGCGTTGCCTCAACTGCGGAAATGTCGAAGATTCCGTCATCCGCTTGAACCGCACTGCGCCGACGTCCACGGGCGGGGCGAGCGCGAGGCTGAGAGAGCCCATACGGCTGTGAACCACGCGCGGGCGTGATGCGAACGACCACATCGGGGGCGGCATGAATGTCCCACCTTCCCGGCGGTACGCCGAAGGCCTAGCGAGGTACCGCTGATGCGAGCCAGATGGTTCGAAGGTATCCTGATCTGGGTCGTGATTACGGGAATCACGCTGGTCGGCCTGGCGATCGTTCTGATCCACGCCTTCGACACCCAGATCATCGAACGGGTAGCCGCCAGAAATATGCATGCAGAATTTCTGCACGCGGCCGGCTTTGTCAGCCGGATCGTCGGCAAGTCGCACGACATCCACGACGTCGCCGCGCTCCAGGAAGCATTCGGGGATATCTTCGAGCTCCGGCGAAGCATTCGCCGGCTTTCCGTCTATGCGCTGTCGCCGGCGTCCAACAGCCTCGTCCTGAGCAGCGATTCGGAAGCCGTGCCGCACATGCTGACCGAACCCGAGCAGCGGGAGATCGCCGCGGGACGCTCCGTGACGTATTTCGATTCCTCCACGTCCGACCGCGCGTGGATCATCACGGCGCCGATCGTCCTGGACGGCGCGGTCATCGGCGCCCTGCGTGGCCGCTATTCGCTCCGCAAGTACGACAGCCTGATTCAACAGGAAGGTCAACTCGCCAAAGATTTTGGAATCGGAGCCGTGGTCATCACGTCGCTCGTATTCCTGTTGCTCGTCCGCGTCAAAGTCCACGAGCCGATCGGACAGCTTCTGCGCGCCATGCGGAAAGCGGAAACCGGAGACCTGACCGGTCACGCTCCGCTTTCGGGACCGGCCGACATCCAAGAGGTCGCACGCCAGTACAATCGCATGCTCGATCGCGTCCGGGACGCCATCGAGGTGAAAGAGCAGTTGCTGGGAGAAGTCAAAGGCTTCAACGAGATGTTGACCAAAAAAGTGGCCGAGACGAGGGGCGAGCTCCAGCGGACCAATACCATGCTCGTCGAAGCCCGCATCCAGACCGAGCGGGCGGAAAAATTGGCGGCGCTCGGCGAACTCTCCGCCGTGATGGCGCATGAGTTGGGCAACCCGCTGAATTCCATTTCCGGACACCTGCAGTTGCTGATGAACAGCCACGAGGATCCGCAGGCCCATCATCGGCATCTGGGCATCATCCGGGCCGAGATCGAGCGGATGGTGACCATCATCGAGCATATTCTCCAATCGACGCGGTTGCAGGTGCAGTCCGCGCCGGTGGATCTCAACGATCTCATTCGAGACATCGAAGGCTTGATCGCCACCGGACTCTCCGAAAAGCGGATCGTCCTCAAAACCGACCTGGCGGCGCCGCTGCCTCCCGTCGCCGGCGATCGACGAGCCATCCACGGCATGGTCTTCAACCTGGTGACGAATGCGATCCAAGCCATGGCCGGCGGCGGGGAATTGAGGATCAAGACGCTCGAGGCCGTCGACGATCGGATGGAAGGCAGCCTCGTGGTTCGCGGCGGCGCATTGAAGCATGGCGCCGTACGGCTGCTCATCAGCGACACAGGACTCGGCATTCCGTCCGAGCATCTGCAGAAAATTTTCGAACCGTTCTTCACGACCCGGCATGCCGCCGGCGGCACGGGGCTGGGTCTGGCGATCTGCCATCGAGTCGTCTCGTCTCTCGGCGGAAGAATTGCCGTGAGCAGCAGGGTCGGCCAGGGCAGTTGCTTCACCGTCGATCTGCCGGTGTGGAACAAGCCGAAGTAGGGGAATGGCGCCATGGTGAACGAACCCTGCATTTTGATTGTCGACGACGATCGGCGAAACGGAGACATGCTGGCTGAGGCGCTTCGCCGGGCCGGATTCCAGGTCGAACTGGCCGCCGGCGGCGAGGAAGCGATCGACATGGGGGGCCGGCGGGAATACGACGCCGTGTTCAGCGATATCAAAATGGCGTCGGTCTCCGGGATGGAAGTCTTGGAGGCGTTCCGGACGATGGCCGTCGACACGCCGGTCGTGATGATGACCGCGTTCGGCTCCGTCGACACCGCCATCCAAGTCATGAAACAGGGCGCGTTCGACTACATCACCAAACCGATCAATCTCGATGAATTGGTCCTCGTCGTCCGCCGCGCCGTCGAACACTCCCGTCTCGTGCGCGACCACCGGCATCTGCAACACGCCTTCAGCGAGCGGCCGCGGGCGGCGTCCATCATCGGGCAAAGCCGAAACATGGTGGAGGTCTTCAAAATCGTCGGCAAGGTCGCCCGCAGCCGGACGTCGGTCTTGATCCAAGGTGAGAGCGGGACGGGCAAGGAACTCATCGCCCGCGCCATTCACGACAACAGTCCCCGCGCCGCGCGTCCGTTCGTGGCGGTCAATTGCAGCGCCATTCCCGATTCGCTTTTGGAAAGCGAGTTGTTCGGACACGTCAAAGGCTCCTTTACCGGGGCGCATGCCTTCCGGCGCGGACTCCTGGAAGACTCCAGCGGCGGCACGTTTTTCCTCGACGAAGTCGGAGACCTCTCCTCCGCCGGCCAGGCCAAATTGTTACGCGCCCTTCAAGAAGGGGAAATCCGGCGGGTCGGGAGCAACGACACGGTGTCGGTCGATCTTCGCGTCATCTCCGCCTCGCGCCGCGACCTGTCTCAACTGGCAAGAGCGGGACGCTTCCGGGAAGATTTACTCTATCGTCTGAACACGGTCGCCATCGCGCTGCCTCCGCTGCGGGAGCGGGTGGACGATATCGCGCTGCTCGCGGAGTTCTTCCTCGGCCGTTACAGCGAGGAAAAGCAGACGACATCCCTCTCTCTGTCTCCCGGCGCGCTGCAGGCGTTGCTCCGCTATCCCTGGCCCGGCAACGTGCGGGAGCTCGAGCACGTGATGGAACGAGCGGTGGCGCTCGCGACGCACAGTGTCCTGTCCGCCGACGACCTTCCGCAGGACATTCGGCATGCCGGCCGCGTCAGGGACCGCATGGACACCGTGCCCGGGACTCTGAACGCCGTACAACGCGAACATGTGTTCAAAGCGTTGGAGTCGACGAGAGGCAACAAAGAGCGCGCGGCGCGTCTGCTGGGAATCAGCAGGCGGACGCTCTATCGATTTCTCGACCGATATGGGTTCACCAAGACGCCGTCTTTCACGGACATCGACCCGGTCGACTCGTCCTCGAATTAGCCTCGGGCAGCCGCAGCCCTGCGACGTATCCTCTTGGCATACCGTGACACGATGACACAGGCGCACCATCGCGGCCCCGCGATGCTGGGATTCAGAGATCCATCCTTTCCCTTTCCTGTTGCCCGAGCCGGCATGAGATGACCATCGTTCCGCTGGGCATCACACTTGCTGAGCCAATCTGCACAATTCTTTGGTGGAGCCCCCGTTCCTCCGACTGGTCATTGAAAGGAGGCTGCAATGGATGGTTACGGTAAACGCATCCTTGTCGTGGACGACGATGAGAATACCGCCTTGCTGATGTCCACGCTCCTGGAACGTTCCGGATACAACGTGACCGCCGTGTCGAACGGTGCGGAGGCCTTGCGCGAGCTCGGCAGACGGCATTTCGATGCGGTCGTGACGGACTATGTGATGCCCGTGCTCAATGGAGCGGAATTACTCAAGCTGGTTCAGGCTCAATATCCCGATACACCCGTCATCTTCGTCTCCGGTCATCCCTCGGAATACCTCGACGCCATCGATCCTCCGCCCTTCGCCCGCATCCGAAAGCCCTTTGAGAGCGAAGCCTTGCTCAAGCTCGTTCGCTCGGCGGTCCATGTCCCGACGACACAAACCGCGGTCTCCTTCTAGCCATGCCGACCGCTCGCGCGATGGCCCCGTCTTCGACCGCGGCATTCGACTTCGATTTGGTATGCATCGGAAGCGGGCCGGCCGGACAGCGGGCGGCGATCCAGGCGGCAAAGATCGGGAAACGCGTGGCCGTCATCGAACGCAGGGCCTTCTTCGGCGGGGTCTGCGTCGAGACCGGCACGATTCCCAGCAAAACCTTCCGCGAGGCCGTGCTGTCGTTCGTGTTCGCGGCCGATCACGTCGAGCGGCAGGTGGGTCTTCATCTCGAGAGCCGGCCGACGGCCGATCAGTTGTTGTCCCGAGTCGGCGACGTGATGAAACGGGAACTCGAGGTCGTCGCCGACCAGCTTCGCCGGAACGACGTTCAGTTGATTCATGGCCAGGCGGCCTTCAAGGATTCCCACAGCCTCGTCGTCACCGGCGTCTCGGACACGAGGGTCGTGACCGCCGCCAATATTCTCATCGCCGTCGGCACCGTTCCGGCGCTTCCCCACGGTGTGCCGGTCGACGGGGATGTGGTGCTGAGCAGCGACGACATGGTGCGGTTGAAAAAATTGCCGCGCAAGATGGTGGTCGTGGGCGGCGGTATCATCGGCCTCGAATACGCCTCCATGCTCGCCGCGCTCAAAATCCCCGTTACGTTGGTGGACAAGCGGACGCGCCTGCTGGAGTTCCTGGACTCCGAGATCGTGGAAGAACTGATGCATCAAATGCGCAATCGCCACGTCACCTTTCGACTCGGTGAGGCGGTCGAGAGGCTCGATCTGACCGACGACATGCCTCGCCGGGCCGTCCTGACGTTGGAGTCGGGGAAACGGCTCATGGCCGAATCGGTCCTCTACTCGGTGGGACGAGCGGGGGCCGCCGAGGGACTCAACCTCGCTGCGGCCGGCTTGGCCGTCGACAAGCGCGGCCGCCTCACGGTGGACAAGGAATTTCGAACCGAAGTGCCGCACATCTTCGCGGCCGGAGACATCATCGGCTATCCGAGCCTGGCGTCCACGTCCGCCTCCCAGGGACGCCAGGTGGCCTGTCATGCCTTCGGCGTCGAGGCCGATCCTCTTCCGGAGCACCTGCCGGTCGGGGTGTTTGCCATCCCGGAAATTTCCATGGTGGGACCGCCGGAGCACGAGCTCACGGAACAGCGGGTTCCCTATGAGACCGGAGTTGCGCGCTATCGGGAAATCGCGAGAGGCCAAATCGTCGGAGATGAGAACGGGCTCGTGAAGCTGCTCTTTCATCGCGAAGACCGGCGCCTGCTCGGCGTCCATGCGATCGGAACCGGCGCCACCGAGCTGATCCATATCGGGCAAGCCGTGCTCGACCTGAAAGGCGGGCTGAATTATTTTCTACGGACCGTCTTCAATTACCCGACGCTCGCGGAGTGTTACAAGGTTGCGGCGCTGGATGCATTCAACAAGCTGTCCGCATCATGACGAAGATGGTTCCACTTCGGGCCGCGATGGGGTCCTTGAAGCCGCATGCCCAAATCCGACTCCAGCAAGTATTCGCGCTCGCTATCGCCGGCTCGATGGTCGCGTGCGCCAGTGTGGACACGATCTTGTTGACCGGCGAGAAATTTCCTCCGAAGGAATCCATCGAGGAGGTGTCCGTCCTGAATGCGACGCCGGCTCAACCGCATCTCGACGTCGCCGAGCTACGCATCGGAGACAGTTGGCTCAGCTTCGGCACCATGCAGCGTAGGATGCTCAAAGAGGCGGCCGCTCTGGGAGCCGATGCCGTGGTTTTTGCACAACCGCAAACGGAAATCATGCATCAGGTGGTCTACCAACCGCTGTACGGGTCGTGGGGTTATACCGGCCCCTTCTACGGGACTCCCTGGCAGTATGGCGGGTACGGCGGCCCTTATGGCACATGGGGTCCGTGGGGCGGAGGACTCTCCTCCGGCAGCATCGCCGTGCCGTACGACGAGACCGTGAAGATGTTGATGGGGACGGCCATTCGGTACGTGAGAAAGAATGAGACTGGTTGATCGCCGAGGTCTCACATGGAAACGCTTCGTAAAGACGTGCGAGACTTGATCGCGGTCAGCGAGAAGATCCACAATGCCCTCCTCGGGGGCGACCCTTTGACACAGGATGAGACCGGGCTCGTTCGGATATGCGCGGCGGAGTTACTGGCCAACGTGCCGGAGGTTCTCCCGCAGAGTCGGGACGAGTCC
>DATFDJ010000084.1:0-15134 GCA_035252115.1 Nitrospira sp.
CTCTCGGTGTTCGAAAACGTGGCGTTTCCGTTGAGGGAAAAACTGCGGATGAAAGGACCGGAGGTTGCGCGCCGCGTGGACGAGAAGTTGCGGGAGGTGGGGCTGGAGGGCATGGGGCACAAGTTTCCGGCCGAATTGAGCGGCGGTATGCGAAAGCGGGCGGGATTGGCGCGCGCGCTCGTGATGGAACCGGAGATCATCCTGTTCGACGAACCGACGACGGGGCTCGATCCGTTGATGGCCAAGTCGATTCACGATCTTATTGTCGCGATGCACCATCGCTTTCGGTTCACCGCGGTCATGGTCAGTCATGAGATTCCGGAAGTCTTCGCCATTTCCGACTGGGTGGCGATGCTGCGCCGGGGAAAGATCGCCGCCATGTCGCCGGCTGCTGAATTCGTGAAGAGCGCCGATCCGGAAATCCATGAGTTTATTTCGGTCGGAGGCACGGTTTCGTTGTCACGGCCGGTGCCCGGGTAACGGAGGTATCAACGAATGGAAAAGGCCAGACTCGAACTCGCTGTGGGCGTATTCGTGCTGATCGGCATTCTTTGCCTCGCCTACTTATCGATCAAACTGGGGAAGCTCGAGCTCATCGGCGGCAACGTGTACGAGGTCGTCGCACAGTTCGACACGGCGTCCGGATTGAAGCCCGGTTCCGCGGTCGAGATCGCCGGTG
This sequence comes from Nitrospira sp., assembly GCA_035252115.1. GTDB lineage: Bacteria > Nitrospirota > Nitrospiria > Nitrospirales > Nitrospiraceae > Nitrospira_C. Next base: position 680 of record DATFDJ010000084.1, read on the forward strand.
TCGAAGTCGGCAGAGTGAGAGGAATCGTGCTCAAGGACGATCGCGCCGCCGTGACGCTGGCGGTCAACGACCGCGTGAAGCTGTACAGTGATACGATTGCGTCGATCAAGACAAGAGGCATCATCGGAGAAAAGTTCCTTGCCCTCTCCCCGGGCGGGGGAGGCGATCAATTGAAGCCGGGCGATACGATCCGCGACACCGAATCCGGATTGGATCTGGAGGAGTTGGTCAGCCAATACGTCCATGGTAAAGTCAACTGATTCGCTGACCCGCGTGAAACTGGCAGAAACGACAATGGAGATGCTCTCATGATCCGTTCCGTTCGACAATGGCACCACCGCGGCGCCGCCATCATGTTGCAAGTGTTGTTGGCGGTTCCGATGTTGCTAATGGCCTCGGTCCATGATGCGAAGGCCGGTGGAGCGACCGATGCGATGAAAGGCACCATCGACGAGGTTCTCAGGATCCTGAGCGACAAGGACCTCAAACAACCGGCAAAAGCGGAACAGCGACGGCAGATGCTCGAAAAAGTCGTAGGGGACCGGTTCGATTATGCGGAGATGTCCCGTCGAGCGCTCGGGTCGCCTTGGGCGAGCCTGTCGGACAAGGAAAAGGAAGAATTTGTGGGACTCTTTCAAACTCTGCTCGTCAATTCATATGCCGACAAAGTGGAATCGTATTCAGGAGAGGGTGTCCAATACATCAACGAGCGGACGGAGAAGGATTACGCCGAAGTCCGGACGAAAGTGCTGACCGGAAAGACGGAGATCCCGCTCGACTACCGGCTGCTTCACAAAGCTTCAGTCTGGCGCGTCTACGACGTTGTGGTGGACGGCGTCAGTCTTGTCAATAATTATCGAGGACAGTTCGCCAAGATCCTAAGGAACGGGACCTTTGCCGACCTGCTCGATCAACTCCGAAAGAAGTCCGATAAGATCAAAACCCCGTGACATAGTCGGATAGATTCTCCATGGCGATCCTGCGCGGCATCGTGATGCTTCTTGTATGCCTGCTCGCAGGACGCGGACCGGGTTGGATCGAGTTCGCCCGGGCAGACACGCAAGTCTTTCCCGTCCCTTCCGCGTCGACATCGAAAAACGACGGCAACGACGCGGGGCTTATCGTCCCGATCCTGATCACCGATCCCGATGGAGAGTTGAAGTATCTCATGGCTCCCATGTTAATCCATAACTCGATCGTCGGCATGAGGGGCACCTTCAACCTGTGGCGGTACGATACCGGCGGACGGCAAATGCAATTCATCGCCTCACTCAGCGAAAAGATCGAGCGAAAGCTGGTCTTCAACTATACCGACCCGGCGTTCAGCAACGGTCGGTATTTTTTGAATTTCGGCGGGGCATTTTTCAAAAACGCCACCTCACGGTTTTTCGGACTCGGCCAGACGACGACCTTGGAAGACCAGACGAACTATACCAATCGTGAAGGACGAGCCTATTGGCGATTCGGTGTCTATGCCAACGAGGTGACGCAGATTGCCGTCAGTCAGCGCTTCCGCGACGTCCGGATCCAGCCGGGCGCCACAAATCTTCCGTTTACCGGCGATCGTTTTCCCGACGTGGATGGTGTGCAGGGCGAAACGATCATCTTCGGAAACCGCGCGACGTTCTACTACGATACGCGTAACAACTTGGTGACACCGACCGACGGCATGGCCGTGACCGCCTATGCCGAAATCGATCAGAATATCCGGAATGGCGATCATCCTGTCTACTCGCGGTACGAGGCGGAAATCAAAAAGCTCTTTCCTAGCGAATCGAAGCGCGCGATTCTCGTGTTCCGAGCCGATCTCCAGGCGACGATCGGCACGCAAGTGCCGTTTTTCGAACAAAGCTCCCTAGGCGGGCAAAATAACCTCCGCGGGTATGGAGTCGACCGCTTCATCGACAAACATCTGATAGCGGTCAGTGTGGAAGAACGGATTCACTTGGCTCGAGCAAAAATCGCCGGTGTGATGGCGGACTTCGAGATGGCGCCGTTTTTGGACACGGGTCAGGTCTTCAACACTTTCAAAGATGTCAGTTTCAAGGACTATCGCATGACTCCCGGCATGGGATTTCGAGGCATCATCCGTCCAAACGTCGTCGGACGGATCGACTATGGTTACAGCAAAGAGGGCGGCGCGATCTTTGCCGGTCTCGATTTTCCCTATTAGGCGTGAAGACTCTTGACTTCATCACGGAGTGCCGACTTACCGTATCGTATCGATCGTTTCACATACCGTTCCGATGGCCCATATCGCTTGTATTATGATGAGGTTCCACTCCTTGTGGGAAGCTAACTGCTTGACAGTAGAGGGATTCTATGTGAAACTACTCCCTGCCAGCATGCAAGTCAGCCGACTGCTTCGCCGTTGCCTGTCTCACTGAGCCCTCTCGTACTAGGGCACGACTTCTTACAAAGGAGCAACTCCCATGTCGATCTTGAAGACCATCCAGACGCCCGCCGATCTCAAGCGGCTGCCGCTGTCTCAGTTTCCGGCGCTCTGCCAGGAGATCCGGGAGCAGATCATCGGGGTGGTATCCAACGTCGGAGGGCATTTGGCCTCCAACCTCGGTGTCGTCGAATTGACCGTCGCGCTGCACTACCTTCTGGATACCCCGAAAGACAAGATCGTCTGGGACACGAGCAACCAGGCCTATGCCCATAAATTGCTGACCGGCCGGAGGGAACAATTCCACACGCTTCGCCAGTACGGAGGGCTGAGCGGGTTCTGCAAACGCGAAGAGAGTCCTTATGACACCTTCAACGCCGGTCATGCAGGTACGGGAGTATCTGCCGCGTACGGCATGGTCGAGGCCCGGGAGCAACTCGGACAAAGGCATAAAGTCGTCTGTATTGTCGGCGATGGCGCGATGACGGCCGGGATGACATTGGAAGGACTTCACCATGCCGGTGGCCTGAACAAAGATTTCCTCGTCATTCTCAACGATAACCAAATGTCGATTTCAAAGAACGTCGGCGCGATCTCCTCGTATCTGAACCGCACCTTCACCGGCGATTTCTATACCAAGATGAGGGAAGAGACCGGACAACTTCTGGGGAAGATTCCCCATATCGGGCAGGACATGAAGAAATTGGCGCTTCGTGCGGAGGAACTTGCCAAAGGTGCGATCCTTCCGGGATTGTTGTTCGAAGAGTTGGGCTTCCGCTATGCGGGTCCCATTGACGGACACAACTTCGAACATTTGCTTCCCACGCTGGAAAACGTCTTGAGGATGAAGGGACCGGTGTTGCTCCACGTCATTACGAAAAAGGGCTTGGGATACGAACCGGCCATGCAGAATCCGGTCTGGTTCCATGCCTGTCCTCCGTTCATCCGTGAAACCGGTGCACCGGCCAAGAAGGCGGCCCGACCCTCCTACACACAGATCGCGATCGACTCCTTGGTCAAACTGGCCCGTGAGGATCGGCGGGTCGTCGCCATTACCGCAGCGATGTGTGAAGGCACAGGACTCACGACCTTTGAAAAGGAATTCCCCGATCGTCTGTACGACGTCGGTATCGCCGAACAGCATGCCGTGACGTTCGCCGCCGGTCTTGCCGCCCAGGGCATGCGGCCCGTCGTCGCGATGTATGCGACGTTTCTTCAACGGGCCTACGATCAAGTCGTGCACGACGTCGCGACGCAGAATCTGCCGGTGACGTTCTGCATCGACCGCGGCGGGTTGGTGGCCGAAGACGGCACGACTCATCACGGCGCGTTCGATTACGCCTACCTGCGGCACGTGCCCAACATGGTCATCATGGCGCCCAAAGACGAGAACGAGTTGCAGCACATGCTGAAAACCGCTTTGCAGTACGAGGGGCCGGCATCGGTTCGCTATCCGCGTGGCGTCAGCCTCGGCGTCGAGATGGACAGCGCGCTCAAGACCATCCCGATCGGCAAGGGAGAATTGTTGCGCGACGGCAGCGAGGTCGCAATCTTCGCGATCGGGGTGACGGTCTGGCAGGCCGTCAAGGCGGCGGAACGGTTGAGTCGGGAAGGCATTTCCACGGCCGTCGTCAATGCGCGGTTCGCGAAACCTCTGGATCGCGACCTGCTCACACAGGTCGCCAAGCGCGTTCGTCATGTTGTGACCGTCGAAGAAGGGTGTAAAACGGGCGGATTCGGTTCCGCCGTTCTGGAATGTTTATCGGACGCCGGGGTAGGCGGTGTGCGGACGAAGATCCTCGGCCTGCCCGATTGGTACATTGAGCAGGGACCGCAAGATCTTCTGCGGGAACGATATGGACTGACTGCGGAAGGCATTTACCAAAGCGTCAAAGAACTCATCGGTCAGTCGGTGGACTCCAAGAGCGAAAAAATGGCCATGTCTTCCAGCAGCGACCGTCTACCCCATGGGGATGAGCAGGGAAGCTGAGCGCGAAGCACGAGTGTTGAGTGCTCAGTTTTGAGTGTTTAGTTGAGGAAAAGTTAGAGAGACCATAAGAAGAATCATGCATATCAGCCGAAGAAAAACGCGGCAGATTCAAGTCGGCAAGGTCAAGATCGGCGGCGACGCGCCCGTTTCCGTTCAATCGATGTGCTCGACCGACACGAGGGATGTCGCCGCGACGATCGAGCAAATTGGCCGGTTGGAGGCGGTCGGGTGCGAGTTGATCCGAGTGGCCGTGCCGGACGCGGAAGCTGCGGATGCCCTGCCGAAGATCAAAGCGGCGATGACTGTTCCGCTGATCGCCGATATCCATTTCGATCACCGCTTGGCATTGAGGGCGGCCGAGGTCGTGGATTGCGTCAGGATCAACCCGGGGAATATCGGTGCCTGGTGGAAAGTCGAAGAAGTCATCAAGGCCGTGAACCAACGAAGGATCCCGTTGCGCGTCGGCGTCAATGGCGGCTCCCTTGAACGGCCGCTGCTCGAGAAGTACGGCTGGCCGTCGCCGGAAGCATTGGCGGAATCGGCGTTGAATGCGGTGCACGCGCTGGAAGATGTCGGCTTCACCAACATGAAAGTTTCGCTGAAAGCATCGGATGTCCACCATGCGATCGACGCCTATTGGCTGTTCGCTCATCAGTCCGACTATCCGCTACACATCGGCATCACCGAGGCCGGGACCGCGATGACCGGGGCGGTGAAGTCCTCGATCGGGCTCGGGTTCCTGCTGTCCCAGGGCATCGGGGATACGTTGCGGGTCTCGCTGGCCGCCGACCCGGTGGAGGAGGTCAAAGTCGGCTTTGAAATCTTGAAATCGCTCGAACTTCGCCATCGCGGCATCAATGTCATTGCCTGTCCGACGTGCGGCCGCGTCGAAATCGATGTGGTCCGCATGGCCAATGAATTGGAAAAGAAATTGAGCCACATCAAGACTCCGCTCAATGTGTCCGTGCTCGGATGCGTCGTCAATGGTATTGGCGAAGGCAAGGAAGCGGACATCGGAATTGCCGGCGGGGAGGGGAAGGGAATTCTGTTCAAAAAGGGCAAGTTGGTACGGAAAGTGCCTATCGAAGAGTTGATGGATACGCTGATTCAGGAAGTCGAAGTGCTGGCGAAGGAAAAGGAAGCCGAAGCCAACGGAGAAGCGGTGGCACACTCCCAAGAAGGATGGGAGCCCGCCGTAGCGCAGACTGATCATCCCTCGACGCTTGGAAAAGATATCCCCGTTCTTCCAAACCGCTGATCGCCGACACCATCTTCATTCCTAAGTTGAGATGCTTCAACCACGCTCGCTATAATGCCCCGCGTGGCGCCGTACCCAAGTGGCTAAGGGAGCAGTCTGCAAAACTGCGATGCGGCGGTTCGAACCCGCCCGGCGCCTCCATACCGCGCTTGCCCCGACCGCGAGCCTATCGTGCGTCGTTTCGTCATTAAGGCGAGCGGATAAGCGCCTCCAGTGTTTCAGTGTCATTTTTCGGGCTGTGCAGGCGAAGCCGCTCATCCAGGACACCGCCGGAGAAATACCTCCACTTTCTGGCTTGGTTCGCTCATGCCGGGTGCGATCACTTCGCGGCAGAAGATAAGTGCTTTGCCTCCAGTCGCTCTAATTCTTTCGGGTAAACCCGCTCTTCGTGCAAAACCAGGGCTTTCCCCAGTGGGGACATTCGGTCATATGACTATACTACCGTTCGCTTCTTCACATGCTCGACATCGCTCCGAACCTGTCTTTCGCTGCTATGACGATGGCCACGCTACGCCGAGAGCCTCATTCCGAGATTCGGAAAGGGGAACCGCGCCGGCGCTCATATGGATGAACGGGCCGGACGGCTGCGAGTTCGTCAATCCCGTCTGATCAACAATCAAGCAGGCCTTTATGCGGATACTTGACATCGACCCTACCGAAATCTCCGGTGACGCACTGGTCACTAAGACGCTCGACGGCATCGTCATCGGCTGGAGCGCCGGCGCCGAGAAGCTCTTCGGGTACACTGCCGAAGAAATGATCGGCCAGCCGATTCTGCGCCTGTTTCCCGCCGACTGCCGTCAAGAGGAAGACGCGATTCTCGCGCGGCTGGGAGCGGGCGAGAAAATCGAGCCGCGCCGAACACTGCGAGTGACGAAAGAGGGCCGGGGGATCGAAGTGTTGCTGACGATCGTTTCCCTCAAAGACCACAACGGTCATATTGTCGGCGGCCTCCAAGTGATTCGCGACCTCACGGACCGGCAGCGAACCGAGGTGAGTTCGCGGGCGCGTGAGGAAGGACTGCGGGAGGCACTCACCGCGCGCAAGCAGGCGAAGGAGGCGCTGCTGGAGAGCGAAGAGGGGGTTCGATCGATTGTGCAATCTACCGACGACGCGATCATTGTAATGGATATGCAGGGCCAGGTTGCCTTCTGGAACCGGGGCGCGGAAAAGATGTTCGGCTATGCAGCCGAAGAGATGATCGGCCAGCCGGTGACCCGCATCATTCCCGAACGATTTCGCGAAGCCCATCAACGAGGCGTCCGACGAGTGGCCGCCGCAGGACAATTGACGGTGCAGGCCAACATGTTCGAATTGGTCGGGTTGAGAAAAGACGGGACGGAGTGTCCGGTGGAGTTCAGCTTGGCGGCGTGGACCGCCAAGCAAGGACTGTTTATTACCGGCATCCTCCGCGACGTCACGGAACGGAAGCGGGGCGAAGCGGCACTGCGCCTGGCGCATGCCGAGTTGGAAGAGCGGGTAGCAGCCCGTACCGCCGACCTTGCAAGTGCCAACAAGCGCTTGCAAGCAGAGGTCGCCGAGCGCAAGCGGGCCGAGGAGGCGCTACGGGACGCACAGGAGCGGCTCCAGCGCTGGAATGTCGAGCTGGAGCAGGCGGTGAATACGAAAACTGCCGAGTCGCTCCAATCGCAGGAACGGCTCCGGGCGTTGGCAACCGAGTTGAATCTGGCAGAACAACGGGAACGCAAGCGACTTGCCACCGAACTGCACGATCATCTCCAGCAAATGCTTGTGTTTGGAAAGATGCAGATCGGCCAGGGCAAGCGGTATGCCATGGGCCTGCCCGGCTGTGAAAACGTGATGAATAGAGTCGATGAGATCTTGTCCGATGCCTTGGTATATACGCGGACGCTCGTTGCGGACCTGAGCCCGCCTGTTCTCCGTGATCATGGGTTATTCGCAGGACTCAAGTGGCTGGGCGAACAGATGCAAAAACACAATATGACAGTGAAGGCCATCGTCCCGGAGAAAGAGCTGACTCTGCCAGAAGATCAGCAGGTCTTATTGTTCCAGTCTGTTCGCGAATTGCTGATTAATACTTCCAAACATGCAGGAACGGGTGAAGCACTCGTGAAGGTCGAACTGCAATTGAGTTGCTTGCGGATCGCTGTGAGCGACGAAGGAAAAGGCTTTGATCCTGCTGCCGGTTCTGCTCCCAGTGCCGGGATCTCTTCAAAGTTCGGGCTGTTCAGTATCCGGGAACGGATGCGGGCACTCGGTGGGTCCTTCGATATCGAATCCGAGTCGGGCAAAGGAACCTGCGCAACCTTGATCGTACCGCTAGAACATATCCCTGCCGCTCGACAGATACCGGAGGAACAAGTACCACGATCTAGGGCGAGCCGAACAGCACAAAACGACGCTGCCTTGAAGAATACGTTCATCCGCGTACTGTTAGTCGACGATCATGTCATGGTGCGGCAAGGTCTGCGAAGTATTTTAACGGCCTACTCTGATATGGAGGTTGTGGCCGAGGCCGCGGACGGTGTGGAAGCCCTCTGCGCGGCCGAGCAGCACCGACCTACCGTGGTTCTAATGGACATTAATATGCCGAACATGAACGGCATTGACGCCACGAGCCGGATCAAAGCCAGGTATCCTCACATTCAGGTGATTGGCTTATCAGTGAACGCCGGTTCCGAGAACCAAGAGGCGATGTTGCGAGCTGGAGCGTCCATGCTGCTGACCAAGGAAGCTGCTGTTGAAGAACTGTACGGCTCGATTCAAAAAGTGATCATGAATCAGCGTCCGAGTGACCGCATTAGCACGTCAAATCAGGTCACGGTTTAGGTCACGGTTCGGTCACGTTTTGGGCGCGGTGCTGTATCTTTCAGGATCTCCCTCACTCGCTACAATTTCTAGGCTCGGAATTATTACCCTTTCTTTTTGCTTCGTCGTTCTTGTCGTTCATTGTCTCAATTGATTCCGGCTGACTGCAAAACTGCCATTTAGCCGAAGCCTCTCTTCTATTGACGCCGCCGGATAGATACTTCCAGTGCTTCTGCCAAGCTTCGCTCGCGCTGCCGCGTTCGATCGGATCGCGGCGGAGGGGTATTTCCCCACAAGTGAACGTGAATTCTTTCCTCGTGAGACCCGACGACTCAATTATTGCTTTATCGGAATGATAGTCGTCGGAGAGACTCCAGGCATCCGAACTCGCCCGCCTTTCTGGTTTTCAGTTCTTGTGGTCCGTCGCCATATGAAATCTGAATCACGAGTTCGGGTATTGTTGACAGACGACCATGATGGCGTCAGACATGCCGTCTATAGTCTGCTTAATTCTTATTCCGATTTGGAGGTTGTTGGTGAAGCAACAAACGGCCTAGAAGCAATCCATTTTGCCGCCGGCTTACAGCCAGACGTGATAGTCATGAACATTAATATGCCCATTCTCGATGGTGTAAAAGCAACGCATATGATTAAAGCCCGTCATCCTCACATGATTGTACTCGGCCTTTCAGTTGAAACTAGGAAGGAGAGAGTTGCCGAAATGCTATCTGCAGGAGCTTCTACGGTCCTCAGGAAGGAAGCTGCTTGTGATCAATTACATGCTGCCATATGTTCGTATACAAGAAATTTTCTGCGCAGTGAAACAGGACTACTCTAATTCAAAAAGCTGGTTGGGAGCCCGTGTAGTTCTTTATATCTCGAACAAAATCATCGATTGCTGCCTTCGCTAGGAGAAACATTCACAAGACAATTTTCCCATAGCACGGACGCTCAGGAGTTCGATCTCACGGTACCCGTATCTGATGATGTTTTGATTTTGAAGGACCGCTAGGGCCTCGCTGATGGTAGCCCTTTGTACTCCGAGCTGCTCACCGAGGAAATCATGGGTAAACGGGAACACTGAAACACCGGTACGATGCTGATTTGCCAGGAGCCACCGACCTAACCGTTGCTCCACAGAATGAAACTGGCTGCATCCCACCGATATGATCGTTTCTCTTAAGACAGTTGCACTAAATCTGGACAGCGCATATCGCAAGAAGGAAAGCTGAGGAAGTATTCTCATCATTGATTGCACAGTTAAACGGAAGGCTGATCCACCTACCTGTACCGTCACTTGGCACGGTGAATTCCTGTACCCTGTTACGACGGTAAAACCCGTGCAACCTTCCATCCCGACTACTGCCGCCTCGACGACCCGCCCTTCTGGCTGTAAGTCCATAAGGCTAATCGCACAATCGATAGGAAAATGCACATAACGCACAGGTGAATTGACGCCGTTCACTTCCTCCTTAGTTTGGAGAGTCACCAAATCTAAATGTTCTTTCAGAATTTTGCGTTCCTGATCAGGAAGATAAGCCAGAATGCGGTTCGCTCCGAGGTCGGGATTGCTAATCGTTTTCCCCATAGTAAAAGGATACCGATGGAGGAATGTGGTCCCTAACTAGGCATGGCCCGGGATAAATCGGGGGAAGTATTATCTAAGGGGACACGCCTTGTCTGTGTCCCAGGAGACAATTCTGCAAGAAAATCAGTCGCTTTGCATGGGGCCGATAAAGGCTGGTACTGCCGTGTCGTTGAAATCTTACAGGAGAATCTCTATTTGCACTGTCTTAGGCTACTCCCATGAAAATCCTCCTGATCGATTCTGACAGCACGGAGAGAAGAAAATGGGCAGGTGGGCTTGAAGCCTATTCCGCTGAATATGAGGTTGTTAAAGCCCATAATGGAAGATTAGGCCTCGATCTGAACATGTCTAGGCAATTCGATTGCGTGATTCTCGAATTAAATCTGCCCGACCGCACTGGGCTAAGCGTTCTTCTGAATCTCGTCGAGCGTCCTCAGCATCCTCGGATTCCGGTTGTCGTTCTCACCAACTTTGTGTTGTACGCCCTATATCCACTGGCAATTAGGAACGGTGCCCGTTCGTGCCTCGAAAAAGACCATACGTCAATTGAGCAACTGGACCAAGCCATTCGGAAGGCTATTGCGGCTGTTGGTCCAAACAAGAACAGGAACCCCTCATGACCTAGACGCTTTTTCTTTGTATGGCAAAGTAAACGAGCATGCGAAGCGGTGCTACCCCACATCCCCACCGTTTGGTCATAAATAAAGTCGCCGTAGTAATCTTCTTTATCCTCACTCGCTCTCTGCACGAGGCGGCGCAAAATTGACTGCCAAAGGCACGGAGTGTTAGACTCCTCAACGACTTACAGCCTGCGAACCCGGCGCCGTTTCACCGCCGTCACCCACACAGGTATCCGAAGGAGAGAGGAATGGCCGTTCCCCTTTCGCAAATGTTTACCGTGACGAAGTACGTACTCACCCAGAAGGTCAAAGGGGTGAAGCGCTATCCCCTTGTTTTAATGTTGGAACCCTTGTTCCGATGCAACCTCGCCTGCGCCGGATGTGGGAAAATTCAATACCCTGATCATGTACTGGATAAGCGCTTAACTCCCGAGCAGTGTTGGGCGGCGGCCGAAGAATGCGGCGCACCGATCGTCAGCATTCCGGGTGGCGAACCCTTGATTCATCCCGAGATCGCGAAGATCGCGCAAGGGTTGGTGGACCGCAAAAAATATGTCTATCTCTGCACCAATGCGATTCTTCTCGAGCGGAAGCTGGACGAGTATAGGCCGTCGAAGTATCTCACGTTCAGCGTGCATATGGACGGACTCAGAGACGAGCATGATCTGGCGGTCTGCCGCGACGGGGTCTATGACGTTGCGGTGAGGGCCATCAAGGCGGCGCTCAAGCGCGGCCATCGAGTGACGACCAATACGACGCTGTTCGACGATGCCAATCCGGAACGCGTGCGGAAATTTTTCGACGAGATGATGCAACTCGGCGTTGAAGGCATGATGATCTCTCCCGGGTACAGCTATCAAAAGGCGCCGGACCAGCAACATTTCTTGAAGCGGGCTCGCACAAGAGAACTCTTCTCCCGCATTTTGAGCCGCCCGAAGGCGGGCTGGCGGTTCAATCAATCGCCGCTCTTTCTGGACTTTCTTATGGGGCGCCGGGACTATCACTGCACCCCCTGGGGCAATCCTACCTACAACGTGTTCGGGTGGCAGAGGCCCTGCTACTTACTCCAGGACGGGTACGCGAAAACGTTCCGTGAACTGATGGAGACGACGGAATGGGACCAGTACGGTAGCAGTAAGAATGAGAAGTGCGCCGATTGCATGGTCCATTGCGGGTATGAGGCCTCGGCGGTCGAGGACACCTTCGGTTCTCTGTCCGGCTTTGGTCGGACTGTGAAGCTGACGCTGTTGCCCACCTCGCGATAAAGGCGTTAAGCGTTATGCGTCATGCGATAAAGCACTGAGGGAGAAGCTGCACGTCACGTCTCACGTTTCACGCCTCGCGCATTTGCAATGACCGACACGAAAAATCACACAACAAGCGTTCCGGTTTCCCTGGAAGGCCGGGTCTTTCGGCCGAGATCTTGGGAAGAAGTGGCCGAAGCCATAGAGTTGGCATTTGACTATCGTGGCGATGTGACGCTTGAGCTGAACTCGGGGGAGTCCATCCTCGGCTATTTATTCAATCGTCAAGCAGGCAGCGATCCCTACATCGAGGTGTTCCCCGCCGACAGTGAAGGGGCGCGCCGGATTTCCTATGGGGAGATCGTGGCCATTGCCTTTACCGGTGAAGATACGGCCAACGGGAAATCGTGGGAAACATGGGTCTCCAAAAAGGAATCCGAACGCCTGGCGGAAAGTGAACGTGTGGCGGCTGATGCCAAGGCCCGTGGTCATCTCTAGCAGGCTGTTGAGAAAAAGCCGCCAGCCTCGTTCTCGTGTCGCGTAGAGTTTCGACGTACGGCTCAAAGTACGCCTCGCATCCCTTGTCAGCAGTCACGGACTGCGCTCATTGTGCCGTGTAGCTCTCCACGACGAACGATCTTCTACCTGTCTGAAATCGCCCTTCTGTCGTTGACAAAGGTGGGGTCCTATGCTAAAAGGGTCGGCCTCAAAATCGGGCCGGCTCGCTCTGGCCGGCGCGTGGTGTTGGGTGAGGCGTCGGACACGATTGAAGGCCACATAGCGGAGTCAGCCTAAGACCGCGGGCGATACGGCGAACCGGATGAGATCAAGATCGCGGGGATGGGCTATTGCCCTTGCGGCGGCAGTGAACTTCGCCCCGTCCTTCGCCGGTGCCACGCACGAAGCGGACCATCGATTCGCGGTCGAAGGATTCGTGTGCGGACCGGATGGGAAGGGTAGCCGCGACGTCGATGTGATGGTGAAGGATACCAGGATCTCGTATGGCCAAATCGTCAAGACCGACGACGAGGGCTATTACAAGGCGACATTCCACCTTCACAACGATAACCTCGGCGATCCGCTGCTGATCGAGGTGAAGGGAGAGCAACAAGAGAAAAAAGTACAGTTCGATCCGAAAGACCTGGAAACCGAACGGATCATTCAGGTCCATTTTGGAAGCGGCTGTATCCACGACGTGAATAGTCCTCCCGTCTGGGTCTATGCCGGCTTGGGCGCCGGCGGCTTGGCTCTGAGCGGGTTTGTGGGTGCGAAAGTCATTCGTTCATGGCGCAAGCAGGGGCAGAAACGAGGGAAGTCGCAGGGCAAGCGGAAGAAATAACCGAGGCGGTCCGTGGGGCTCATGCGCACCTCGCCGAATCGGTCGGTTGACGTGGCGGGGGACGCGTGTTTCAACGCGAGCACTTGAATCGGCGCTTTTTCGAGGTACAGCACCTTGGGAAAAGCGTCTTTTTTTTGGGCTAAGGCGGATGTAGTGAGGTCCGCAACGATGGGGCGGGAAGAAAGGAGCACAGAACGGTTATGAAGATGAATGCGGCACAGTGGGTCGTGATAGTGGGGCTGGGGTTGATCTTCGCCGGTTGCGGAGAAGGCGGCGGCGAGGGCCCGATCGTGCCTCCGCCCCCGGCGCCGGCCGAATATGCGGACAAGCACATGCCGGCCGGTTGGTGGACGGACGCTGCCAAGATGGAAGAAGGGCGCAAGCTCTTTATCGGTGAAACCAACCCCGACGTGAACTGTGCAAGTTGTCATGGCAAGGACGGCAAGCCGGTGAAGGCCGGTGCCCGCGACTTCCGGAACGGCGAGCGGATGAAGCTGTATTCCGATTCCGTGTGGTTCTGGCGTATCTCCGAAGGCGTTCCCAATACCAAAATGAAAGCCTGGAAAAGCAAGCTATCCGAAGAAGATCGGTGGAAGCTCATGCTGTTCGAACGGAACTTTGGACTGGCCGGGAAGGCCTGGGACGTCGAAAAGAAGCAATGGGCGGACGCCGGAACGATGAAGGTCGCGACAGCCAAGTAACGGAGCCCAGTAGCGGACACAATAGCCTGCAAGCTGTTCACAATGGCCGTTCGGTGTCCCGCGAGGGCGCGGCCGGCGGAATGTTTCAACAGCCTGCGTGTAGGAGGGCGGCGAGCATTATGAAAACGTGGCAGCGCGGTCTTTTGGCTTTGTGTGCGCTCGTGGCGTTATTCGGAGGAGCGGCCTATGCGCAGGCTCCCGGCGCTCCCCCCGTCGAGTTTCCCTACACAGGAAACCGAACGGCGGTCTGGATCGTCGCTCAGCTCCACATTCTGTTCGCCGCCTTCATCCTCGGTGCGCCCATCTTCGTGGTGATCTCCGAGTGGCTCGGGTATCGAAAGCACGATCCTCGCTACGATCGCCTGGCGAAGGAAGTGATGAAGGTCACGGTCATCCTGTACAGCATGACCGCGCTGACGGGCGGCCTCTTCATCTTCGTATTACTGGCAACCTATCCGCAGTTCACGACCTGGTTGATCAATCATTTCTTCCTGTTGTTCGCAGTGGTGTATCCGCTTCTGTTCATCGGGGAA
>DATFDJ010000085.1:0-22302 GCA_035252115.1 Nitrospira sp.
GGCATCCGTGAAGAAACATCATTTGGAAATTGACGGATCGCTCGCCGCCACCCGCACGGCAGAAGCTTGCCGAAGAAGCAGAACGTATCGATGTAACTTGTGTGACGATTCACGGGATCCTCCTTGGTTGTGAAATGGACAAGGAACTGAGCACAGGGATGGAGACATGGAGGGAAGATGAACCGCTTGAGGGTTTGGACCAACTGTAACGAGTTCCAGGAAGTAACCAGTCAATGATCGGGACCAGCGGAGAACAGACGATCAGTCCCCACAGAGGACCGTTGGGGCGGAAGAGGCCGAATTGCACGTACAGCGCGGCCAGAGCAACAACGAGAGCGAAAAGAATGCGGCCGAGCCGTGAGTCCGGCGTGGTCTTCGGGTCGGAGATCATGAAAAAGGTAAAGATGAGCAGCGAGCCGCTTTCGATTTGGTGAAGAGGAATGGTCAGCGGATCGCCCAACCGCACTGCGCGCGCGACGAGCAGCCCGACGTAGAAGGCGAGAAACGCCAGCGTCACATCGGCTCGCGCCGCGCGCGTCACCACGAGGCTGCCGAGACAAGCGATCAGAAAGCCGAACCAGGCGATCTGCCCCCATTGGCCTGGAGAAATCCACCCCAGTCCGGCTGTCAAAACCACGACAAGGGCCAGATTCGTGGGATTGAAAATATGTTTCTCGTTCCAGCGAATGACGAACTTGCTGGCGATTGCAATGAAGGCCGCCAGAGCTGCAATTGCAAGATCGTTGGTGCGAAGCAGGAGACAAAGCGAAAGAGCGGAGATCAGCGGGCTGCGCGGATCGAAGGAAGGCAAATTCCAAAGTCGAGTGCAGGCATATTGGGTAAGCAGAGCCGTGCCGATCGTGATGACGATCTGCGAGATGGAGACATCGAAGTGCAGCCAGGTGAGGCCGTAGAGCAGCAAGGTGGAAAGGCTTGCGATTTGGTAGAGACGGGGATCGAGCGACGTGAGCTGGGCTTTCAGTGTGTCGAGCGTCATCCGGCACCTCGTGGATAGGATGGTGACTTGGTCCTATTCCACGGTATGGCGCCAGAGAGAGAATCCTTTCACCCGGGACGAAATGCAATCATTTGTGGTGGCCAGTCAAACTTCTGTCGGTCTTTGCAAGCCTGGAAAAATTGCGTAAATCCTGATAGAAGTATGCCGAATTCATCCTGCCTGCGATAGCAAGTACCTTTGCCCATGAAGTCCCAACGAATTAATGCTGATAAGCCACATCTATGGAAAGCTGACATTGCGGCCTCCGTTGACCAATTCAACCAGTGGTTTATCCGCTTTGCACCGGAGGCGTTTCGCTCCACCCGTGTCAAGACGACAGAACAAGTCAAAGCGGCCTTACTCGCAACGCAAGATCTGAAAGATCTGAATCCTAATCGGCTTAGGGCCAATCCCGGCGCACTTCCCACACTTCGTATGTGCACTGCACCACCGCTTGCTGTAGACCGGCTGATTGGCTTGTCCAGCGCAAATAAATCGCTGATTGGCAGAATGGAAACGGGAAAGTTAGCTAGCCGCATGAAGGAAGAGCTACTCTTGGGACATCTAACCTCTGTTTGTCAGGTGCTGAACAGGCTCTTGGATAGAGACATTTTCCCTTGGCTTGGAGCGAATGAGTCGCCAACCGGTCACGAGCGTGATCGTGCTGCAACAATCGTGGCTGACCGGCTCTGTAGCGCTGTCGCTAATCCGATTGTCCGCAATGCACAGGAACAGCGGCAGTTAGCTTACATTGGGACCTTTCTCGAAAAGCGAGGATATCGAAAACAAACGCACCCTGCTGGGAAGCCATTAAAGCAGATGGAACCTGCCACCTACACTTTCCGCATGAATGTACCCGTGGGGAAGACGCTCAAGGTGAACATTCCGATCGATGTGGTGATCCAGCCAAAGAATATTCGCAAGGACCTCTTGCCAATTCTCATCGAGGCGAAGTCTGCTGGGGACTTTACTAATACGAACAAACGTAGGAAAGAGGAAGCCACAAAGATACACCAACTTCAGACGACCCATGGGATGAACGTGCCGTTCATCCTATTTCTCTGCGGATATTTCGGAAGTGATTATCTGGGTTATGAGGCGGCGGAAGGAATTGATTGGGTATGGGAGCACCGAATAAACGATCTGCTTAAATTGGGAATATAGGTCTATGATCGTCCAGCAAGATAATTTGGTAGAAAATCGCCGTCAGGTTCTTCAAGCGGAATTAGACGCTTCTAAGTCTGCAAAAGAGCGCAATCGGCTTGGCCAATTTGCGACACCTAACGCACTCGCTATCGAAATTGCACAATATGTTGAATCCATTTCCAGAAGCTCGCTTCCGACGATCCACTTTGCTGACCCATCCATTGGCACTGGCAGTTTCTATTCGGCCGCACTCGCAGTATTTGGACAGAATCGTATTGCGGCTGCTGTTGGTATTGAACTGGACTCCGTTTTTTGTAGAGCATCTCAAGATCTTTGGGGTAGTGCTGGACTCAAAGTTATCAACGGCGATTTTACGCGATTGGTTGCCAGTAGTCTGAGACCGTCGTCACCAAACCTTATTCTGGCTAATCCGCCGTATGTTAGGCACCATCATCTGGCGCGTGAGGATAAAGAACGACTGCAAGCTCTCGTTTACCGTATGACGGGATGTGAAATCAGTGGTCTGGCAGGACTGTATGTCTACTTTCTCTTTCTTGCAACAGCATGGATGACAGATGGCGGTTATGCTGCATGGCTTATCCCATCAGAATTCATGGACGTTAATTATGGTTCGGCGGTTAAGCAGTTTTTAACAGATCGAGTCACACTTATCCGCGCTCATCGTTTCGACCCGAATGAGGTTCAGTTCGATGATGCCCTTGTGTCCTCTGTTGTGCTCGTCTTTCGAAAAGAGTCTTCCCCTTCAAAGCATGCGGTTGAATTTACCTTTGGCGGTTCTTTTATCGAGCCACACATAAGTGATGCCATATCACTGGATGAGTTGCGTAATTCTCGCAAATGGACTGCCTACCCGAGTCATCAGAAGAATGACCGACGTAGAAGCATAGTCGAAGGGCCGGGACTCGGAAATTTCTTCCGAATCCAACGTGGTATTGCGACCGGGAACAACAAGTTCTTTATACTAGATCGGGCCGAAGCAGAGCATCGCCACTTCCCGATACAATATCTGCGCCCCATCCTTCCCAGTCCAAGACATCTCAAGCACACCGTAGTAGATGCTGATGAAACGGGCTATCCCATCATAGACCGTCAACTTTGTCTGATCGACTGTGATTTGCCTGAGCATGTTTTAAGGAAGCGCCACCCGACGCTTTGGGAATATCTTCAAACGGCTGAGACGCGAGGCATCAAGGATGGCTACCTCATTAGCAAGCGAACACCGTGGTACAGACAAGAGCAACGCCAGCCATCGCCATTTCTCTGCACGTATATGGGCAGAGGGTCCGAGCATAAACAGCCATTTCGATTTATCTTAAACCGGTCCCAGGCGATTGGAACCAACTTGTACCTGATGCTCTATCCACGAGCTGAACTCGCAGCAATGTTAAGCCAACAGATTGATCGCATTAACGATGTATTCGCCATGCTTGGGCAAGTTACTGGCCATGAACTTCGAGGCGAGGGGCGGGTCTACGGTGGTGGCCTCAACAAGATAGAGCCAAGTGAGTTGGCACGAATTTCAGCAGTGCAATTTATACGGCGATGGCCGCAACTCATCGCACTTCAATTGAAGCACCAGTGTGAACTATTCGGTTGATCGCTAGTGAGCCACAAGCATATACAACGCATGGCCGGAGAGGCCGGAACACGACGTTGCCGAAGCGAACGGCCATAACTGATCCTACCGAGCGTGCTGGAGTATGTTCCTCGAGGCCGTCCGCGCTGTTAACGCGTGCATCAGCGTTTCGTTTCTCGCCGTAGCGAATGGACGCGGGCGCGGCTTCGCGGATGGCACAGATGTTCGACGTTCCGTTCGACCATCGTCTGAACGGAACAAGTTTCTGTGCAAGCGTCAGTGAGCGTAACGGCGAGCCAGCAAACGCTGGCCATAGCGACAACAGCGTGGACGGCCAAACCTCTGTTCGAGGCTCGGTGAGTTTAAAGCATTGAGCGAACAGACGTAGTTGGGTGATTCAGAAGGTCGTGGCGACGCGCATTGTCCCGAGCGACGCTTCCCTGCTGACGAAAGCGTAACGAGCGCGGGTGCCGCCATTCTGTGTGCTGTGTGAGCCGCCTCCGCGAGTCTGCCAGCTTCAGTGAGCGGTGACCATGAAGGCCCTAGCGCGAAGCGGATTCCAGTCCAGCCCAGCGATCAAAGCCTTAACCATCTGTCAGAGCTCGCAACGTGGGGTAGGCTCCAATTCGCCTCGGTCCTCTGTGAGTTCTCCCTCGGCACATCCGGGACAGTCTGTCCCTTCTACTGACTGCACATCCGTTCTCCCCCCATCTGAAATCGTATCGACTCTTTTTTAACGGCCCGAAAATTGCCGGGTACACCATTTGCCTCTCTCCAATGACAAATGCCAAAGGAGGACATGGCCATGCAGATCCTGGTGAATACCGACAATCATATTCAAGGCTCGGAAGCATTGACGCGGCATACAGAATCAGTCATCCGGCATGTACTCGGGCGCTTCGAACGGCAGATCACGCGGGTGGAGGTCTTTTTCACGGATGAGGATAGCCGGCAACGGTCTACCGAGAGGGACAAGCGCTGTTTGATCGAAGTGCATGTGGCGGGGCTCAAGCCGATCGCGGCCGGTGAACGAGGCGCGACCGTGGAACAGGCGCTCGATGCCGCTGCCGACACGATGCAATCGAACCTCGACCGGACGATCGGGCGACTGCACGATGCCAAAATCCGCCGGCCGGACAAGGCTGCGTGATGATCTTAGAAAGTTCGGACGAAATTGAGCTACCGCTGTGACGACGAGGATGCGGACTGAAGAGAGTCGTTCAGCACGACGCCGCGAAAATCGGATGCGACGGGATGCCGGTTGCCAGGCTCTGTCCCGGGGCGAACGATCTGCATGGCCTTGACTCCGGCGGTTGAGGCCGCGTCCAGTTCCTGTTCGACATCGGAGAGAAAAAAGATGGCCTCGGGGGCAATTTGGAGTTGAGCCGCGATGCGGTGATACGAATCGGCGTCGGTCTTGGCGCCGATCCTTGTGTCGAAGAAGTGAGAAAAGAATCCGGTGAGATTACCCTTGGTCGTATTGCCGAGGAGCAGCCGTTGCGCCTGTTCTGAGCCGGATGAATACAAAGCGAGTTGCAGCCCCGCTGTCCGCCAGGCAATCAGCGCCGGCAGGACATCGTCATAGAGGGCCGGTGCGAAGGCGCCCCGCTCATAGCCTTCCTCCCATATCATGCCCTGAAGACCCTTCAGGCCCGTGTGCTTCCGGTCCTTCTCCATCCACTCGTCCAAAATGGCAGACAGCCGGTCATACTCAATGTCGATGCCTGCTTCTTGGCGCACGGTCTCCCGGCACAAGTCCGCCCACCGGCGAACGGCGCCGTCGTCTCGACGCTCCTGAAGGAACCAGGCCATGCGGTGTTTGGCGTAGGGAAAGAGGACATCGCGGACGAAGGCGATCGGGACGATCGTCCCTTCGATATCCATGAGCACGCAGCGGATGTTCATGCGGCGACCTGGTACCGCTGCTCGATTCCCGAATCGGTGTAGTGCGGCACCCAGCCGGCTTGATCCGTGAAGATCCGAATGGCCCGGACGTTGGGGTTGTCGCCCAGATCGAACCAGTGTTTCGTATTGGCCGGCACGGAAATCAAATCGCCCTTCTGGCAGAGCAGGGAGAATACTTCATCCTCTGGTCTCTCGAGATGGAACCAGAACAATCCTTCGCCTTCCACGAACATCCGCACTTCGTCCTCGCTGTGCGTATGCTCGCGGAGAAATTTATCCCGGATCGCCGGCAGATTCGGCGTCTCACTCGAAACGGTGATCATATCAACCGCCCGGTACCCGCCTGATCGCATGAAGGGATCCAGCCATGGGCCGAACGCCGCGAGGACCTCGGCACCCGAAGCGCTCTTGGACACCTCTCGTTCGAGACACCACCGGTCGTACAGGATGCCGCGCGCGTCGAGGAACCGGCGGATCTCCTGTTCGTCAGTCACGCAGACGTGCTTATCTGGTACGCGAAGAATCGCCATGGCTTCGCACCTCCCGCTCGCATTGCAGCACGAATTCAAACACCTCCAAGTGGCGTTTCGCCGTCTGCAAGTCCTTGCCCCACGCATAGAGGCCGTGACCGGCCAACAAGAATCCAAAGCACGCCGGCGTCAGCATCAATTGCGCCTCGATCAACGCGGTCAGTTTCGGCATATCCTGCGAATTGGGAAACACCGGGAGCGCCACCTCGCAGTCGTGCGTCGCGACGCCTTCCAGACCTTTGAGAAGTTCCCAGCCGGACAGGATGACGCGTCCCTCCCCTCTGGCCGTGCGGGACAGCAGCGCCGCCGACAGTGAATGCGTATGGAGCACGGCACCGGCCGTCGTGGTCCTGTACACCATGAGGTGGAGAGGCGTTTCGGCGGAAGGATGCAGCTTGCGGTCTCCAACCGGTTGGCCATGGCCGTCCACGGCCAGGACGTGGTCGGGGTCGGCGGTCTGCTTGTCGATGCCCGAAGCGGTGATCGCGCAGACGGCCGGCGCGGCGTCGGCCGGCAAGCGGATACTGTAGTTGGTGCTGGTGGCCGGAGCCCACCCGTTCCGATAGGCCCACCGGGCGGTCTCGGCCAATTGGTCCGCGTAGAGTTTGAAGTCCGGAAACGTCTCCATGCGTACTCCGAGGGGCTCTCCTCTTATAGCACCGGGGTCGACGGGATGAATAGGGGACCTGGCGATTCCGCCAGGTCCAGCAGGATGTCCCACAGATACGTTTCACAACTCCGTGGCTCTCCCCCTCACCGTCTCCTCTCCCCACCGGGGGAGAGGCCCTTTTGTACTCCTCGATAGAGCCGGACGAGAGTCTGGGAGCGCATGGCTGGGGAGGGCGGGACATGACTTGTCGAAGAACACTGAAGTAGGGATGGAATGCCGGCATACGACTTGTGCCGAGGCTCGGGCACCGTACTGCTGAGCCAAGGCGGTCGTGCCGCACGACGGCGAGCACTGTTCGATGCTCCGTTCAACGAAGCTCTAACGGAGCGAGTTGCACAGCCGAGCCGAGGCGAAGCACCGTACGGTCGACCCGAGGCACCGGAGTATGCGGCATCCCATCCCGTATCTTCTATCCCACTTCTTGCAGTTTGATGAGATTCGTACCGCCGGGCTGTCCGATCTGTGTTCCCGAGAGGATCACGATGCGCTGGCCGCTTTTGATCAATCCTTCGGCTTTGAGTCTGCGCTCCGCTTCGTGCACTCGTTCATCGGTCCGGTCGATTTGCTGCATCGTGTGAGGCTGCACCCCCCAATACAGCGCCATGTGATTCCGAACCGCTTCGAACGGGGTAAAGGCGATGATCGGCGCGGCCGGCCGCTGCTTCGAGATGAGTCTGGCCGTCGTCCCCAACTCGCTGAAGGCCACAATGGCGCTGGCCGACGTGGCCGCTGCGGCGGACGACGCGGCAGTACAGATCGCCTCCGGAAGGGATAGATTGCCGAAATCGGTTTGGCGTTTGGGCACGACCGCCGGCTCGAAGCCTTCCTCCGCGGCTCGGATGATGCGGTCCATCACTTCGACCGTCTCGACAGGATGTGCGCCGATCGCCGTTTCAGCCGACAGCATCACGGCGTCCGTGCCGTCGAACACGGCATTAGCCACATCCGAAGCCTCCGCTCTCGTCGGACGAAGATGATGCGTCATCGACTCCAACATTTGGGTGGCCGTAATGACGAGGCGCCGGCGCCGGTTCGCTTCGGCGATGATGCGCTTCTGGAGGATCGGCACCGCTTCCGTGCCCATTTCGACGCCCAAATCGCCGCGCGCGATCATGATGCCGTCGGCCTCGTCCAGGATGGCGGTGAGGTGCACGATCGCTTCTTGCCGTTCAATCTTGGCAATCACCGGGATATTGCGCCCGCATGAGGCGATGAGCTTCTTCGCCGCCGCGACGTCCTCCGGACCTCTGACGAAGGAGAGCGCCACATAATCCACGCCGTGCGCCACGCCGAAACGGACGTCGTCCCGGTCCTTGTCGGTCAAGGTGGGCGCGCTGACGGACGTTCCGGGAAGATTGATGCCTTTGTGCGACGCGATCGTGCCTCCGATGACGACGGTGCAGTCGATGCACCCGCCCTCGATCCGGTTTACCATCAACTCGACAAGCCCGTCGTCGATCAAAATGCGTGCGCCGGGCTGCACATCCCGAGCGAGGTGCTGATAGGTCACCGGAATGTCCGCCTGCGCGGACCGGGACGTCGATCGGGCTCCGAGCTGTCCCCCCGACGAAGCGAGCGCAGTCTGCAATCGCACCGACTGGCCGTCCGTCACGGTGATTTTCCCGTCCTTCAGCTCTCCCACCCGAATCCTGGGTCCTTGCAAATCTTGAATGATCGCCACCGGCGTTCCGCGGTTGTTGGCCGCCTCGCGGATTGCCGCGACGGCCGCTGCGTGACTCTCATGACTGCCATGCGAAAAGTTCAGGCGGGCCGCATTCATCCCCTGCCGGATGAGCCGGTCCAGCATGGTGACGGCATCGCTGGCGGGGCCGATCGTACAGACGATCTTCGCTTTTCTCATCGGGTATTCCTCGGTCTTGACAAGAACGGAACGGAAGTCCAATCTTCGCCAGCCGCTTCTCAATCACCGACGAAATCGTCGGCATTGCCTGTGTAACAGAACGAGGGAGCATGCAGATTACCACAAATCAACTCGACTTCGTGACGATCGAAGGCCTGCTGTCCTATGGGGAACATTTTGCTCAACGCCGGCCCGCCGCGGACGTGATCCCGCCGGCGATGCCGGCTTCAATATCGGACCGGGTGGGGCGGGCCTATGGGGCCTTGGAGGCGATCAGGCATTTCGTCCGCGACGCACAACGCGGGTTTCCCGGCGCCGGTGCCTATCGTGCCGCGAAGCGCACGCTCATCGACGACGCCTGCGGCGGTGACGAACTGGTGTTCTACGCCGCCTGGAACCGCGTGCTGGCCGAGGGCGCACTCCAGCCGTTGCTGCGCGCGCCGATCGGCGCGGTGTTGAAACCCACGCACCGCCGTCCGGTTGCCATCGTGCCGCGCGCGCAACTGACGCCGCAGTTGGCGGAAGGACGCATCGTGCTCGACCTGGGGGACGATCGTTTCTGGTTGTTGCCCCGCGACCTCACCGAGCGCACGCTCTTGTTCACGATGCGCCATGGCATTTCCCGCGTGGAGAGCAAGACGCACCGGGTCGGGTGCCGCTTGGCGAATCGCCTGGACCAGGAGCGGGGCGTCCCGCGGGCCGATACCGTCGGCGCTGCGCTGGCCCGCATGGTGGGTGTCGTCGGGCAACAGCTCGACTTCCTGCACCTGTCGAATTATCTCGACCCGCGCGGATTCGTCCACTGCATCAGCCGCAGTCCGAACACGCGCGAGCTGTTCCATCGCGTCGTGGCTGCGCTCGTTCCGCAGGCCGCGTCGCATCCCGAGCCAGTCTGCGAGCCTGCATTGGAGTCGTCCGATTTCGGCTGGGTGACCGGTGTCGAAAAGGCCGTGGAGGCGGCGGAGCTTGCCAAAGCCTTCGGCGTCGAGACATCCGTCGCCAAGCGGCTGATCAAAGACCCGCTCTATTGCTATCCCGGAGGGAATTCATTTTTCGACCTGTACGTCGACGTGATCGACGGTCTTCACGAATTGGGCAAAGCGAATCGGGGAAAGGTGGCCTGTCTCTACACGCATAGCTCGACGTTGCGGGCGCTCATGATCTATCTGGATCCCCGTCCGTTTCACGAAGCCTTTACCGAATTCAGCGACTATAAGGAAAGTCAGGACAACGTTGTGCTGCTGACCTATGAACAAGGCCGGTTGTCGGGGTATTCCACGGCCGTCGGATTGTCGGAGCACGAACGGGCCGTCCGAGCCAATTGGATGACGGTGGAGCGGGCTCGCAAGGATCGGATCACGCTGAAGCCGCATCAGATCAAACGGATCGTTGCTCTCGTGTCGGGCGGGGACTTTGCCGGGGCCGGCGCAGCGCTGAAAGAATTGCGCGTCGCGGGAAACCGCTACGGTTTGGACGTGCACTTCGTTCGGCATGGGTTTCTCGGGCTGGCGAACAACTGGATGGAAGCCGTCAGCGAAGAGCAGACCCGTGGCATGAGCAGCCATGCGAGCAGTCCCATCGGCAGCAGCCGCTTTGAGGATTTCAAGGATGAAACCGTGCAGCAGGCGGCGATGCGTCACCTGGAGCCGCTGCTCGAAGATGCGGCCTTGATCGTCCTCGGCGGAGACGGCAGTCTCCGGGGGGCGCGCGCGATTTATGAAGGGTTCGGGGTTCAAGTCGTCGGCATTCCCGGGACGATCGACAACAACATCGAAGGGACGATCTCGCTCGGCTACCATTCGGCCATTGCGCTGGCCGATCAGTCGATCGAATCGCTGAAGGCGACCAGCGCGGCCATGGGCAGCATCTTCTTCGTCGAAGTCATGGGCGCGGGATCGGGGCATCTGGCGCTAGCCTGCGCCTACCAAGCGAGAGCCGAAGGGTTGCTGGTGAACGAACATCCCGACCCGGATGCCTACATCGACGAGATCATCCTCGGCACGTTGAAACGGACGTTGGGCGTCCCGAACAAGAGCCACCTGTTCGTGGTCGCGGAGCGCACGCCTCACCGCCATCATCGAGAGGGAGGAGTCCACGGTCTGGTCGATTATGTGGCCGGCGTGATCGCGCGGTGGCCGCAACGGCAAGCGAAGCCGGATCACTATCCGCTGACCTCGGCGACGAAGGCCACGATTCTCGGACACACGCTGCGCGGTGCCCCTCCCACGCCGGAAGACAAGGCGATCGCACAGCACCTGGCCTATGAAACGGTCCATCGATTGGTGGAGCGCCCCGAGGAAATCGTCGGCTGCATGGTTGCCTATCGCGAGCGGGGCACCATCGAGACCGTCCCGCTCCATGCGGTGGCGCCAAAGCAGTTCGACTGGGACCTCTTTGCCAGGATGCACGGGAGTGAATTTGAAAGGCCGTCCTAGCCTACATGGCTCGCACGGGACAGGACGAGGGGGTTCACCCCATGGGGACTGGCTCCGTCGTCTTCGACGGTGCCTGTCCCAGTTGGGACGAGGACAGACACCACGCGCGGGCGCGGGGAAGGGTGTCAGTCCCCCGAGCTCCCAATAAGAATTTCGGCGATGAGTTGGACGGTCGGTGAGGGATTGGTATTCACCACGTAGGTGGCTTGTTCCTGCGAGCCGGTGGGATCGTCCGGAGTGACTGTTTCTTGAAGTTGATTGGACGGGACGGCGAGGGTGACAGGCTCCTGATCCATGATGGGTCCGAAGGGAACTCGTGCGAGTCGAACGGTGAGCGTATAGGGTTCGTTCTCCTGCGACAAGGGAATGCCCTGTCGCCGCCCGGCGGGGACTTGTGCCGAAATCTGGCCCGTTTCCTTCATGGGAAACCAGAGCTGTGGCGCTGAGGATCCCGCGGTCTTCCAAATCTGCACAAAGGCATCCTGGTTCACCTCGATCGTCAGCCGCGCCTGGTCTCCGCTCTTCAATGCGGTCGCTGCGTCCGTTTCCTGTGCCGTACCATCGTCTGTGCGGATCGCGAAACCGTAGCGCAGGCCCAATGGTTTGAACTGCGGCGCGGCCGCCGCCGCGAATCGTTCAGTCTTGGGCGCCGACCGAAGCGGACGCTGTCCTTCACCCTCTCTCATGGACTTGGCACTCTGCTGCTGCTCCGGTTTGCCGATGCCCTGATCTATGCGAGCCGGTTCGTCTCCATAAAACAGCGCGCGTGCGCCGGCCGTCGGAGCCACATTGCCTAAGGCTGAACCGGCAGACGGCCCTTGGGTCGGTGCTAAGCTCTTCGGCGCCGCCGCGGGTGGTTCGGAAGTTTGCCGCCGCTTCAGATCCAGATCCGGCGAGGCCTTCAATGCATCCACGGCGTCGGGCGTAATCGCAGACTGTCGGGCTTGCGGCCCGGAACTGTCTTGTTCCGCCCGCTGTTTGGCCGGGTCAGAGCCGGGAGCTGATGTTTCTCGTTCGTCTGGTTTCGATGGCCTGGACTTTTCACGTTTCATGATCCGGTCGGCAGCAGCGTCCTTGTCGGCGGATTGCGCTGTGTCAGCGGACTGCGTTGTGGGAAGGGCGTTCTCTTTCGCCTTCGGTTGCGGCTCCGCCGATTCAGGAGATGCGGACAAGCCCGAAGAAGAAGCCGGTTCAGTGGGCGCTGGCGGGGATGCGGGCCGGCTCTCTTCCGTTGCGATGAATGGTGCGCTCTGTTTGAGACCGTCCTGATAGATCTTAGTGCCGAGGATGATCGCAAAAGCCGCCGTAGCCAGGCCTCCGGCCAGGGCCAGATTCGCGGGGCGCCTGAGCCAATCGAGCCAGGGGACGGAAGAGATGCGCGGCGGAGAACTAGCCTGATTCAGCGCGTCGAGCAGCCGGCGACGCACGGCGGGATCGGTCAGCAGCTCCTTCAACGCCTGCTCGTCGGCCAGGGCGTCGAACAATTGCTGGTCGTGCAGCGCCGCGGTAAAGAGCTGCCGCCGTTCTTCGGATGTGAGGGTATCCGCCGCGAAGCCGCCCAGCAGTTTTTCAAGCTCGTGCTCAGACATCTACAAGCCGTTATGCGTGAAGCGTGAAACGTGAAACGCAAGGATCATCTTCTCAACTCGGAACCTGAAACTCGCAACTCGAGACTGGCGGGTTATTCCCAACTGCCTCCCATCAGACTCAAGAGCTGTTTCCGGCATCGCAGGTCCCAAGTATAGATCGTATTGATGGAAGCCTGGCCCATGAGCCGTTGGATTTCGGGGAAACCTTTTCCTTCCAGTTTCCACTTGAACAATTCCTTGCAGCGTTCACCGAGCTGAGTCATGGCGTGCAGCAACCGGTCCACCGCCTGCTTCTGTTCGAGCCGCCGGGCGGGGTCGTCGCCGGGATCGGCCAACGGCAAATCATCGATCGATTCCCGATTATACTCGCCCCGGCGCAGCGCCTTGCGGTGGGCATCGAGCATCTTGAAGCGCAACACCTGGAAGGCAAGGGGAACCAGCTCGGCGAGCTCGTTCACATGGGGATATTTGTCCTGTAGAACGAGCAGGACGTCTTGCGTGAGGTCCTCGGCGCGGTCCTTCGATATCCGTGATGTCGCGAAGGCGAGAATCCTTTCGCGCAGCGTGTTCAGAATGCCGTCGCGGTCCATCGTCAATGTCGAGAGCCCGGTTGCAGTGGAAGGACGTCGCTCAGCGAGCGGAAGCCGAGACCCAGTCCCCGGCACACCGCCACCTGCCGATCGAAACGATTGCTCGTCCGGATGATGTTGCGAAGCGTCCCCAACGCCACACGACCCCAGGCGGCGAGGTGAAGCACGGACAGCGGATAGTCCGTGCCGAAGAGCAGTCGATCGTGAATGTCCGGATAGCGGCGGAGCAGGAGGAGCATCCGAAGCCGATTTGGCAGCGTGAGCGCCGAGATGTCGGCATAGAAATTCGGATAGTGCCGTGCGAATCTCAAGAGGGTCTTGAGAAACTTTTCATGGAACATCAATCCATAGCTGCAGGCGTGCGCGGCGATCACCGTGACGCCTTCGTCGAGCGCGAGTTGTAATCGGTTGGGATCGCCCATCGATTGATCTTTCCCGATCAGGCTGAATTCGTATCCCACATGGCTCAAGAACGGGAGTGTCCGCTCGGTCAGCGCCCGGTAGAACGGTTTGTACCTGGCATCGGCGGGATCGAATTGCTGGGCATTGGGCAACACTTTGACGAGCGTAGCCCCGGCATCGGCGCAGCGGTGGACTTCCTCCACGGCATCCTGTCGCTGCGGGTTGATGGAGGGACCGGCCAGAAAGACATCGGGATGTTTTCGGACCGTGTCGAACACATATCGGTTGCTGATCAGGAAGTCCGTGTGCCGGCGATTCAGGAGCCCATTCTGATCGTAACACCCATCCATGCCGAGGAGGACCGCCTTGCCGACCTGACGTGACGCTCGCAATTCGGACAAGAGATCGTTGATGTATTTTTGGTTGGCTTCGCCGGGGGGATGGGGTCTGAGCCCGTGTTTCCATAGCAGAAAGCGAAACAGCGGACTCTTGAGCATCCGTGGCGCGATGTAGCAGCCGTTGTCTCCGTCCGGCAGCGCGGCGAGATGCACGTGGCAATCGATTAATTGCTTTTCGGGAAAGGACCCCATGATCGGAGTTCCGGGTTTCGAGTTTCGTCTTTAGGAGTTTCGAGTTTCAAGTTGCGAGTTTCGCAACCCGAAACCTGTAACTCGAAACTGGCTATTTATATTTTCCGCCCTTGATACCTGAATTTTTCAGATACCGCATCAGGGCCCCGATCAGCCGTCCCGTTTCATCGGTGGCGGATGACAACCGATCGAACGTGGACCTATCAAGATAACCAAGATCAAGTGCCACGCAGAGATGGCTGCTAACCTCGCCAGCAGATCCCTTGGCCACACTCAAAAATTGGATGAATTCACCAGAACCGCTGCGCTCATGACCTTCAGCAATGTTGGCCATGATAGAGACGGTAGCGCGGCGTATCTGATCACGAAGTCCAAAGTCTTTCGCAAAGGAACCATCCTTAGAGATGGCATAGATATCTTTTGTCAGCTCCCGCGCCTTCTGCCACGCCTCGATGTCTTTAAACGATTTGAATGAAGGCATAATCTTTCTTGGAGTTTCGCGTTCCTGGTGTCGTGTTTCGGCTTTGGAACGCGAAACTCTAACTTGAAACTAGTTTCCAGCTCTCACCCGAAACTCGAAACACAAAACTCGAAACGGGTTATTCCGTTTTCAATCTTTCCATCGCGATTCGCTTCAAACTGCGGAGGTCCATCTTGCCGGTGCCCAATAGCGGAAGCGCATCCACTTTGATGAAATTTCCGCGCGGCGGGATAAAGAGATTGGGAAGCCCTTCGGACGCCAGCTTGCCGAGGATGCCGGGAATCAGCGCTTCATCAATCGTGTGGAGTACGGCCAGTTGTTCTCCCTTACGCTCGTCCGGAATGCCGGTGACCGCGAAGGCTTGTGTATCGAGCCCGGCGGCTTGATGCAGCGCGTCTTCGACCTTGCCGTGCGGCACCATTTCTCCACCGATTTTGGAGAAGCGTGAGAGCCGGTCGGTAATGGTCAGAAAGCCGTCGTCATCGAGAATGGCGAGGTCGCCCGTGATGTACCATCCGTCTTGCATCGCCTTGGCGGTCAGATCCTCACGGCCCCAATAGCCCTTCATGACATTAGGCCCTCGCACCAGCAGCATGCCCGCTGCGCCGGGCGGGAGCGGTTGGCCGCTCTCGTGGTCCACGATCTTCACCGAGACGCCGGGCAGCGGCTGGCCGACCGTTCCTCGCCGGGAGGCCGGCTGGTAATAACCGGCGGCGCGAAAGTCGGGGCAGTTAACCGCGATGACCGGCGCGCATTCCGTCACGCCGTAGCCTTCGATCGGTTCGATGCCGAACGTGTCCTTCACGGCCTCGGAGAGACGGGCCGGCAGTTTCTCCGCGCCGGTCAGGATCACGCGCAACGAACTGAATTGCTCGGGCGTGCAGCGGCGGAGATAGAGCTGGAGAAAGGTCGGTGTCGTGACCAGAAAGGTCACGCGATAGCGCCGAACGAGTTCCCCGATGGCCGCGACATCGAGCGGCGACGGGTGAAAGACCATGCCGGCGTTGTTGACCATGACGAGCCAAAACACCAGATAGCCGAACGAGTGAAAAAACGGCAGGATGCCGAGTATGCGCTCCTGCTGGTACAGATGAAGAACCTGACTCGCCCCTTGCGCATTGGCATCGATGTTGAAATGCGACAGCATCACGCCTTTCGGTTCGCCGGTGCTGCCGCTGCTGAAGATGATCGTGGCCAGATCGTCCATCGTCAGCGGTGTCCGTTGTCCGCACGCCCGTTCGATCAACCGGGCGGGAGCCAGTAGGGCGAGCAGGGCGGCATGGAGCTTCGGCACCGCACCGATCGTCTTCGCCATGTCCTCCAACCAGAGGATGGAAGGCCCGCCGGGCAAGTCGAGCTTCGCCTTCTCCACGAAAGATCGACTCGTGACGATCGTCCGGAGGCCGGCAAGGCGGACCGCCGCTTCGAGACCGGACTTCCCCACCGTATAGTTGAGATTGACCGAGGTTTTGCCGCACAGCGACGCCGCGACGTTCGTCAGTGCGGCCGCCACGGTCGGCGGGAGCAGGATGCCGACGTGGCGTTGTCCTTGCCAATGAACCTGCAGGGCTCGTGCGAGGGCAATCGCGCCGATAAGGGCTTGCAGCGAGTTGACGGATGGCCGATTCTGATCTGCCATGGCGAACCGAAAGGGATGCTTTCGCATCGCGGAGATGAATTGGCGGTGCAGCGGCCGTCGGTCCGGTTTGCGCAGATACCAGGCGGCTTCCCCCAGCTCACGAACTGCGCGACGAATTTCATGGGCAGGGGTCTCGGCCGACAGGACCTGACCGAAGGACACCGTCACGGGATAGGGAATCTGCTCCGGAATTTTGGTGAGAAAGCGGCCGGCGTTGAAACTGAAGATGCTGCCCCAGACACGATCCAGATGGATCGGCACGATCGGCGCCGTCCGGCCTTTCATGATGCGCTCGAATCCTCTGCGGAACGGCAGCGGCGTGCCGGTTCTGGTGATTTGGCCTTCCGGGAAGATGCACACCAATTCTCCCCGGTCGATTGCGGCGCCCGCCTGCCGCAACGCGCGCAGGACGACGCGCGTGCCGCCGTGAGATGAAATCGGGATCACGCCGAGCATCTTCATGAACGGTTTCAGGAACAGTTGATCGGCGTACTCCTCATCGACGACAAAGCGCACCGGCCGATCCAGACTGGCGATGAGCAAGAACCCGTCAATGAACGACACGTGATTCGGCACGAGCAACGCGCCGCCCTGCTTCGGCACGTGCTCATGGCCGACGATCCGCAGCCGGTACAGCGTGTTGGTCAAGATCACGAGCACCACGCGCAGGAGTGCATCGGGCAGGAGCCACAGGGCCCACGTGGTGCCGGCTACGGTGAACGCCGCGGTCGCGAGAAAAATCCCGGTCGTGGAGACGCCGCTGTTCGCCAACGCTCCGGCTCCGAGCGAGCCGAGCAGGATGCCGGTGAAGACACAGGTATTTTCAAAGGCGATAACCGAGCCGCGCCGGTCCTCGGGAGCCCGCCACTGGATCAACGCATTCAGCGGCACAAAGATAAAGGCGCTGGAGGCGCCGAGCACCACCATCAACGCCAGCGTAGTCTGAAAATTCGGCGCGGCAACGCCGAGCGACGAGAGGATCACCGCGACGCCGATTGCGCCGAGCGGAATCAGTCCGTATTCGACGCGATCCTGGGAGAGCGCTCCCACCAATCGCGCACCGATTCCGATGCCGATCGACAGCATCATGAGCGGCAGACCCGACTGCCAGTCCGACACGCCGAGGACCGCCTTGGCGTAAACCAGGATGTCCTGCGCGAAGAGACTGGCAATGGTCCAGAAGAAGACGGCGCCGCTGACGGCGAGGCGCAGGAGCCGGTCGTTCGCAAGCGCGGACCAGGCGCCTGTCAGCGTGTTGGCGAGGCCGCCCTCGGCCCGGGCCGGCGGAACCGCCGGGATCGTGAAGGCGGCGGTCAATCCCACGACAGAGAGGCATGTCAAGATCATTGGAGCCAGCCACGTCGATGCGTCGATGAGAGAGAGCAGAATGCCGGGAGCCGCCGTTCCCGTCAGGATCGCGAGGAAGGTCCACATTTCCAACCGGCCGTTCCCTGCTGCCAATCCCTCATGCGGCAGCAGTTCGGCAAGGATGCCGTACTTTGCGGGACTGAACAGCGCGCTATGGATGCCCATGCCGCCGAGGACGATCAACGGCAGGATGCCGCCGGCAGGGTTGACCCAGAGCGCCGCCGTGGCGGCCGCCATAAGCAGCACTTCGACGCACTTCATCATGATGATCACGGTTCGCTTGCTCACCCGATCGGCCAGCACGCCGGCCACGATCGAGACGAGCGCCAACGGCAGCGTGAATACCACGAACGCCAGCGTCGTCTGGTTCTGGGATGCGGCTTCGAGCTCGGGGCCGGGTGCGACGATGGCGGCGACCTGCCGGATGCCGAGCAGAGCCACTGTGAGTTTCCAGGCATTGTCGTTGAACGCGCCGCAGAACTGCGCGATCAGCAAGCCGCGGAGCGGATGATGGGATTCTGAAGGCATCAGTGGTCCGGGAAAAACTGAATCATGTTGGACAAATATGGAGGAAGAAAAAGGAAAGGTCAAAGGAAACGTGGAGCGGGATCCGCTGCTTACGTCGGTAAATATTTGACTGCTTGTCTCGTCACGCCGTTGGAGGCTGATCCACCGGCAAGCCTTCCAGTTCCATGATCCGCAGGGCGTTCGTTGTCGGGCAGGGGCCGGGGCGCATCTTGTAGTCGAACGACAGCGCACCCGCTGCGACGGTCTCCTGAAAATGCATGTTGACGAGGGAAGGGATGTCCTTTTCCAAGTCGGTCAATTCGAGGTCATGAGTGCTGATCAGGCCGAACCCGTTCCCTTGCGCGATAGCGGTGATATAGGCTCGGCTGCCGATCAGCCGTTCCCGATTATTCGTGCCTTTGAAAATTTCGTCGATCAGAAACAGCACAGGCGGTGCGTGACGGTCCTGCGTCGCGTCGAGGATGGCCCTGAGTCGCTTGACCTCGGCGTAGAAAAACGACAGACCTGCCTCCAGCGAATCGCCGATGCGAATGCAGCAGGCCGGCCTGACCCATGACCATTCGAACCGGGCGGCGCAGACCGGCGCGCCCGCTTGCGCGAGGCAGACATTGATGCCCACCGTTCGGAGAAACGTGCTCTTCCCCGACATGTTCGATCCTGTGATCAACTGGATGGACCCGCAGCCTTCCAGGCAAAGATCGTTCGTAACCCGGCTTGTGGCTGGGATGAGCGGATGCCCCAGATCGGAGGCTCTCACCGCGACCTTGTCGATCGCCATGGGCCACGCATAGGAAGGATGCAGGTAGGCGAACGTCGCGAGCGCCGATGCCGCTTCGACTTCTGCCAGACAATCCAGCCACACGGGAAGCCGGCGCTGAATGTCCTCCTGTATCTGCTGGAGCCGCCGCTGGTACCACAGATCCCAGGGAACGAGCGCGTTGATTGCCAGATGGACGAGCGGATGGGCCTTGATGCTGATGGCATGGAGGACCTTCGCGGTTCGCCGCACACTGCGGGACGGAGAACGGCCTTGCAGGAGCGGCGCACACACTTCACGGAGCACGGAGCAGCTCTTCCGCGCGTGACGCTCTACGAAGCTCAACACCGTGCCGAGTCGCTCCATTTCGCCGTGGAGTCCGACCGCATGCTCCAGCAATTCTTCTCCCTGATCGGTCATGAAATAGATCAGCGCGTAGGCGCCGAATGAGAACATCCAATAGCCCGGCAACCAATCGAGCAAAGCCGCAGCCCCGAGCGTGATCGTGGCGAAGGCCAGCATGCTCTGGACGGTGAGGACGGCAGTCAGTCGCGGAAATCCGACGGAATGTGTCAGCACGGCCGCAAGGCGCCGGCCATTGATTTCTTGATCGCCGGCCAACCTGGCACGCAAGACCACCCCGTCCCGAAACAATGAGCGCGGTACCAATTCCCGGACCAACCGGCGGCGGAGATTCCATTCGTTCGGCTGAGGCGGTTGGATCAAGAGCCAATCCGTCAACCGAGCGCGTCCATGGTCGGACACGGTCGTATCCAGGAGTTGCAGCAGCGAATGGGGTCCGAGCAGATCGAGGTCGTCGGCGTAGAGATGCGAGCCCGTGCTGGTTCCGGCATGCGTCGGCATGGCCGGCCAGTTCAGCTCTATCCGCGCCGCATGGGTGAACTTCACGGCTTGCCACAGGCGCAGCCTGTGAATCAGGTGTTCCAGCCTGTTATGATACGCCGCGACTGCGGCGAATAGCATGACGAACCCGGCGAGCGCGGCGTTCCCGGTCTGGTACCAACCGGATCGATACAGCGCAACCACAGAGATGGCGCCCGTGAGGAACAGCGCCAAACGCCATTTCGTTACTCGGGCGCTCGCCGCCGTGCCGACGGAGATCAATCGCTCGATGCGCGTGGTGAGCCGCTGAAGGAGCCGAGCTCTGGCTCTTTCCGTCATTGGAGGGACCATACTGGAAGGTCTCGATGCCGTCAATGCTACCGGCTGTTGAAAAAACTTGGCGGCTTCGTTCTCACATCGCGTAGAGGATCAAACGTGGGCGATGAGTGGGTCAATGTGCAGGTATATTCGGCCGTGGATGCCGGCGAACTGCTGGCCATCATGGGAGATCCGTCCGTCCAGGGTGCCTGGCAGGACGGACAGAGCATTCATCTATACTGGCCGGCTGACTGTTGGTCGCCGGATCGCTACCGTACACTTCAGCAGACGCTGCACCATCTTGAGGCGACCGGCGCGTCGGACACGAGGATTCTGATTCAGACCATTCCGCACGAGGATTGGAACCGAACGTGGGCTCAGTCCGTCAAACCCTTGCGCCTCGGAAAACGGATCGTGATCAGACCGAGCTGGGAAACCGTGGAATTGCACCAAGACCAGATCGACATCATCCTCGATCCCAAACAGGCGTTCGGAACAGGCCACCATGCGACGACCCGCTTGCTGCTCGAATGGTTGGAGGAATCCGTTCACGGAGATGAATCCGTTCTTGATGTCGGAACCGGCAGCGGACTTCTAGCGATGGTTGCGCTGCGCCTCGGGGCTCGATATGCGAGGGGAATAGACCACGATCCGGTTGCCATTGAATGCGCGGCCGAATACGCACGTGTCAACGGTTTCAGCGACGAGTTGGTGCTGGAATGCGGGACGTTGGAGACGATGGACAGGTTCGATCTTGTCCTGGCCAATCTGGATCGCGGAACCCTCTTGTCCTTGGCCGGTGATCTTGCGGCGGCAACGCGGTATCGGCTGCTTGTTTCCGGCATCCTGATCGATCAGCGGCCAGAGATCGTCTCGGCGTTTGCCGAGCAAGGTCTGTATTCCGTCGCGGAGCGGGAGGCGGAGGGATGGCTGGCGATCGAGTTTGGAGCAGCGCAATCGTGCGAAGGAGCATGAGCGTGGACGCTCGCGGCCGGCCTCCCTATCCCCATGTGCATCAAATCAACGTGTCGGACGGCGGGGTGCCGAAACGGCCTGTCTTCGAAGCGAAGGTCACTGAACGAGGACTCGACGGCGATCGGCAGGTCAACCTGAAGGTGCATGGCGGACCGGACCGTGCCTTGTGCCTGTTTTCGCTGGAGGTGATTGAGCGGCTGCAGGACGAGGGACATCCGATCGATCCCGGTTCTGCGGGAGAAAATTTGACGCTGGCCGGGCTTGCATGGGAAACGCTCGGACCCGGAACCCGGTTGCATGTCGGACCTGACGTGCGGCTGGAGATTGCCAGCTATTGCGCCCCCTGTGAGTTGAACGCTCAATGGTTTCGAGAAGGCCGCTACAGCAGGATTTCTCAGAAGAAGCATCCGGGCTGGAGCCGCCTGTACGCGCGCGTGCTCCAAGGCGGCGTGGTCCGTCCTGGAGACGAAGTCAAAATAAAACAATTTTGAGTTGTGAGTGTTGAATGTTGAGTTGGACCCTTAACTAAACACTCAACACTCAAAATTCAAAACTTGCAGGGCAATGTGATGGATCGCATTCTCGAACCCGAGCTGATGGACGATGAGGCGCAGACGCTTGCGTATGCGCGGGCCGATTTTGAACAGGAGAACCAGGGTTTCGTCGACCGATTCTGCGAATATTTTCCCGATTTCAGCGACGGGCACATCTACGATTTGGGATGCGGGCCGGGCGATATTCCGATCCGATTTGCACGCGCGTTTCCCCGCTGCCGCGTGACGGGCATCGACGCCTCCGCCCCGATGATCGCGCTGGCGGAGCAGGCGGTGTCGCAAGCCGCTCTGTCCGACCGCGTTACGTTCCGCTGCGAACGGTTTCAAGATCTTGGGGGCGCCAGCTTTGCGGACGCGGCGATTTCCAACAGTCTCTTGCATCATGTCCCGAATCCGCTCCAATTCTGGAACAAGCTGCGTCAAATGGTGAAGCCCGGCGCTCCCGTACTGGTGATGGACCTTCTCCGGCCTGCAACCTCGGACGAAGCGCAGGCGATTGTGGACCGGTACGCCGCACACGAACCGGA